>JANTFK010000464.1 GCA_024763595.1 Bacteroidales bacterium
ATGCTGTAGATAAGCTTAATTTGCTCTATCCTGAATTTGTATTGAGTGTGGGTGACCTGATCAATGGCTATACCCGGGATACGGCCCGGATAAGATATGAATGGAACGAAGTCAACCACATCATTGATGATCTGAAAATGCCCTTTTTCTATCTCCCCGGTAACCATGATATTACCAACCGTGTAATGGCCGGAGAGTGGGAAAAACGCTATGGCAGGAGGTATTATGATTTTATCTATAAAAATACCCTCTTTATCATACTGGACAGCAATGATGATGATCTCTATAACCTGTCCAGGGAACAAACAGACTATGCGCTTGAAACGATCCGCAGGCATCCGGAGGTGCGATGGACATTTTTATTGATGCATCATCCCATCTGGACCTATGATACCCATGGCAGGTTTGAGGAGCTGGAGAGTGCGTTGTCCGGCCGTAAGTATACGGTACTGGCCGGCCATACCCATCATTATACGCATGAAAACAGGAAGGGCAGCAATTATTATATACTTGCTACCACGGGAGGGGGCAGCAGTTTAAGAGGCAACTATTTCGGGGAATTTGATCATATCACATGGGTAACCATGACAGATGCAGGCCCTTCCCTGGCCAACCTGCGTCTCGATGGTATTCTGCCCCATGATATTGCCGGCAAGGAGACACAGCTGCTGGCCGGTGTAATGGCAGAGAATGCCACTTTTGAACATGTTATGCTGTGTAACCAGGGGGACCGGTTTACCGATGGCACCCTCTATTTCCATTTTAAGAACAGTGGCCCGGATCCGCTGACCATTCACCTTCAGTTTTATCACCAGCACCAGCTGATAATTCCTGAACCTGTTACTGAACTTACGCTGGAACCCCGGGAAAACCGGATTGTTGAGATTCCATTCGGTACCTCTGTACCGGTAGCCTATGATCAGGCAGAAGCGATCCAGATAGACTGGCAGATGGCGTATGACCTGCCTGAATATCCCGGGTTTCAGTTATCCGGCAGATACAACCTTGATGTTGCACCTTCAAAGACCTCATTTATCTTCCCGCAGATACCAAAGTTTTTAAATCACCTGACCGTTAGCGCGGTCCATCCGTTCAGCAATCTCCGTACACTTTTTGAAACCGGCTCAGCAGGCGGTTCCGGTGAAAGTTCCGGTGAAAGTTCCGGTGAAGAGAATAAAATAGTTATAGAGGAGAGTGGTGATGTGGGTGTTATGCTGGTAAATGACAGGCAGCAGCGTACGGCACTGGAGTCCAGAACCTATGAGAAGGTTACCAGACTTAAAAAAGCGAGCAGGGTGAAAGATCCGGAAGAGGGCCTTCATTACAGTTATTATGAAGGTACCTGGGATCAACTGCCCCGGTTCGACCAGTTGAAAGCCATCACTTCCGGTATTGCACAGGATATCCGGGTCTCTGATTATGCACGCCGTGAAGACCATTTTGGAATGCTCCTTACAGGGTACATCCTGGTCGGTGAGGATGGATTATATATTTTCAGGTCAACATCTGACGATGCCTGCCGGTTGGATGTGGATGGTGAACCGGTGGTCAACCAGGATTTGACCCGGGAAGATCTCAGTGACCTGGGGGCAATTGCCCTGAAAAAGGGATTTCATCCTGTCGCCATTCACTATATGGAAAGGACCGGCAGGGAAGGATTACGACTCTTCATCAAAAAAACTTATGATACCCAGTGGGAAGCATTGGAGGTAAAAGGAAGATTCTATCATTAACAAATTAAAAAACAACCTACATGAAGCATCTGTTTAAAGCATTCATCATCGCAATTGTCTCGCTTCTCTTTTCTACAACAGAAAGTTATGCGGTAAAGCCTTTCCGTGTGCTGGTGGTTATCGGAAGTCAGTGGGAAGACCCTGCCAGTTACATGGTCAGCCGTCCCCCTTCCACAGGTGAGTTCTCCGGCTATGATACATATCCTGAAGTAAGTGGGGAGAACGATTTTCATCAGCTCATGATCCTGCTTAAATCATGGGGGATCCCTTTCGACGTGATTCGCCTGGATCAGCAATTCCTGGACCGGTATATGTTTTTGGGAATGGATGGCAATCCAATGTACGGGACAATCATATGGGACGTGAATCAGAGTGATGCATTACTGCATCCCGATTATTCGATTGTCCGGGAGATGGTTGAAGAGCAGGGCATCGGTTTGATAGCACTTTCGGACCGGATTTCTCAGGCAGAGATACAGTCTCTGCTGGGGCTGAAGTATACAGGCAGTTGGGAGAGTAACCAACCCATGGAGCCAACGGGGAAGCATTTTTTAACAAAGGGTCTTAACACGCCTTTTACAGCGGAAGAAGCCGGTGCAACAGACCTCTCTTACGGTACCCATTTAAAGCGCCAGCGTGTGGAGGTGAAAGATGGTACTGAAGTAGTGGTCGTACAGGGTTCTTATCCGCAGGCTACTGCCAGGACTTTCTCTTCAGGAGGGCGTGCTGTCTGGATCGGCAATGATTTCAATAATATGTTTAATTATCCGGATATACGTATGTTACTCAGAAGGGCCATCACCTGGACAATCGGATATAACCTTTATAAAACCTGGGAAAATGATATCATCATGATCATGGATGACCCGGGCGGGGCCCAGAATGCATGGCTGGAACACTGGCACTATCCGACCCTGACCAGGGAGGTGATAGAAAAGTATCTGATAAAGCCCCTGTCGGACCACAACGCCGTACTCAATATTAATTTCGTACCGGCCTTTGTCAATGATAAAGAGAGAAGGCTGGAGCCGGCCTGGCAACAGGATTTTACCGATGCGTTTGGAACCAGGCAGGATTATATTTCCGGTAAACGCGGTTTTGACAAAGGGGTCAAACTGGGCGTCTTCGAGGTGATGTGCCATGGATTGACACATATGCAACCCGATCTTGTTTCCGAACCCGGCTGGTACGGGGCTGCCCTGAATAAGG
>JANTFK010000465.1 GCA_024763595.1 Bacteroidales bacterium
CAATGAACTGAATGCTACCCTTACAGCCTGCGGTTATGATCAGGTAAAAGGGACGCTTACCGAAATCAATACGGTGAGTACGGTGGAAACGTCGCATAGCGGGAGTAAATATCCGGCTGCGGTAAGGGTACATCCCAATGGTAACTTTGTATATGCTTCCACGAGGGGCGAATCCAATAATAATATAGCTGTTTTCCGGATTGAAGATGATGGTTCAGCCTCCAGGATTCAGGTAGTGGAGGATATTCCGCCCTGGCCCAGGGATTTCAACCTGGACCCATCGGGGCAGTACCTGATTGTGGCCGGTGAGCGCTCCCGTAAACTGGCCCTCTACGCCATTGATCAAAAAACCGGAAAACTGATAAAAAAAGATGCCGGCATGCAGCTGCCCTCACCCGCTTGTATCCTCTTTCTATAACCTCCTTTAACTTCTCAGGGTAGTTCAAATCTTAACGCCTGACCCTGGCATTACCCTCCCAGATGCTCCAGACCTGTCCCTCATCGGCCGGATGTGCATAATCTGTTTCCATGGTAGCTGCAAGTGCACCGCCTGCCCAGCCAAACCGTATCCATTTCTCAGATTCCCATCCCATGAGTATGGCATAGAGCATTCCACCTACAAATCCGTCGCCTCCGCCGATTCTGTCATATACATAAATCGACCTGGGTTCCACGACATGCCAGTTACCATTTTCATAGACGATGGCTCCCCACATATGCTGGTTGGCGCTAACCACCTCCCGAAGGGTAGTTGCGAATACCCGGGTAGAAGGATATGCTTCTCTGACGCTGTTAATCATACCCTTAAATCCTTCAATCTTACCGGCCAGGTCCTGTCCCCCGGCCTCCGGTCCTTCGATTCCCAGGCAGAGCTGAAAGTCCTCCTCATTGCCGATCAGGATATCGGAAACAGTGGCAATCTCAGTGAAGATTCCGTGCAACTCCTCCTCCCTGCCCTTCCAGAATGAGGCCCTGTAGTTCAGGTCAAAGGAGATCCTGGTCCCGTGCTTCCTGGCCGACCTGGCTAATTCTAGGCAAAACCGGCCCGTTTCTGGAGAAAGCGCAGCAATCAATCCGGAAAGATGTACGATCCGGGCTCCCTCTTCCCCGAAAATGCGTTCCAGATCAAAATCTTTCACATTCAGGGTACGGCCCACTTCCCCCGCCCTGTCATTCTGCACCCTGGGTCCGCGGGAACCATACCCGCTATCTGCAATATTGATCTGATGACGGTATCCCCACGGGTTACCCTGGTCCACCTCTTTTCCCTCGTAATCCATATGGCGACTGGCCAGGCTCTCTTTAATAAAACCGGCAACGGGACTATCCTTAACAAAAGTGGTCAGGACCTTCACCGGCAAACCCAGATAGGAAGGGATGCTCCCCACATTGGATTCCGCACTGGTTGCATGCATCTTAAAAAGGTCACTGCTATGAACCGGTTGTCCGTTCACAGGCGTTATTCGCACTCCCATACTGGTGGGTATTACCAGGGCATACCTGGCATCATTCTTTAGTTCCATTTTATACTGATTTACCAAAACCTGTAAAATTACAATTCAGGCTGAGTTTTTAAATAAAAAACCGGGAGAAAGTGCAGATGCTATAAACTGAAATCAGTAACTGACAACATGAGCGTATCCCCCATCAGGTCCTGCTGTGCCTGCAGTCTGGAGAACATGGATAAAATCCGTTCCCGGTATTCCGGCAGGAGCGCCAGGTCACGGGCTTCGCCCGGATCCGTTGCAAGATTATAGAGGCGTACCACACCCGCCCGGGGGTAAACGATCAATTTAAAGTCATCCACCCGGATCATGCGTTGCACATCCATATAAGCCCCATATATTTCCGGATAAGAGGATACGGTCTGTTTGCCCTCCAGCAATGGTTTCAGACTGTTGAATTCCACATATGACGGAACCTTTCCTCCTGCATATTCAATGACCGTTGGCATGATATCCTGCAGATAGACAGGCATATCCAGATGTCTGCCCCCCGGAATGCCGGGACCTGCAACAATCATGGGGGGCCTCATGCTGTGTTCATACATGTTTTGCTTGCCCATAAATCCATGGTGTCCAACCGCAAGTCCGTGATCGGCCGAAAAGAAAATGTAGGTATTATCGGCCTGGCCGGACTCTTCAAGCTTTTTCAGGATGCGACTGATTTGATCATCCATGTGGCTGATGATGGCATAATACTCCTGACGATGAACTTTCACCGCATATTCGGTCCGGGGGAAAGGTGCCAGTTTTTCATCCCTCAGTGAAGGTGAACAACCGATCTCATCCTTGTAGGGATATTCGGGCAGGAAATTATCCGGAAGAGCAATCCGCTCCAGTGGGTACATATCCACATATTTTTTGGGCGACTGCCGGGGATCATGGGGTGCATTAAATGCCACATACATAAAAAAGGGCTTCCCAGTCCGGGAGGAGTGATCCAGGAACTCCATGGTCTCATTGGCCACCACCTCGCTCCAGTGTGTGCCCCCTTCCCAGTATCCACCCATGGTTGTATCCCATGGGGTCCAGTCCCAGTCGTTCTCATCCAGGGGCCTGTTATACATTTCAGGCACATCGCCAGGCATTCCGCCCCGGACCGATCCCACATGGTGAAAGACCTCTTCAGGAGGAATATTCACGTGCCACTTCCCGGTAAAATAGGTGTCATATCCCAGCTTCTCCATCTCTTTGCTCCACAGTTCCCCCCTGACTGCCAGACTATCGATATGGTTCTCCAGATAATTGGCCCTCCAAATAAAATGCCCTGTATTGAACATGGTACGGGATGCCACACAGATGGCCCCGTGCCAGCCTCCCATGTTGTAAGTGGTTGTAAATACAGTCCCCCGCCTGGCCAGTGCATCCAGTGTGGGGGTGATCACCTCGCTGTTTCCCAGTTCGTGTATGGTGTTGTAGCTCTGATCATCTGCA
>JANTFK010000466.1 GCA_024763595.1 Bacteroidales bacterium
CATCAAAAATACGGAATTGCGTAATATGAATTTTTTAACCATTTAAAAGATTCTATTATGATCAAGACCTATTATGATGAAGCATGCCGAGAAGTTACAGGCTTTGAAAAAATGGCTGTGCATTTTATGCAGCGCCTGGTAATTGACGGGAGATCCCGATCCACGCATGAGAACTACCTTCGCCAGATGGCCAAGATGGCTCTTCATTGCAGCAAAACCCCATTGGAGATGGAGCCCGATGAGATTGACAATTACCTCTACTTCCTTGTCAATCGGGACACCGACAGCCTGAGTTCTTTTAAACATCTCGTTTATGGTTTACGGAAGCTATACAAGCTTTATGAATACGATCATCTGCACATTACTCTTCCCAGTATTAAACAACCCCGGACATTACCAGTAATCTTTTCTTCTGAAGAAATCAAACGATTGCTCAAGGCACCAAAATTATTACTAGACAGGTTGCTGCTGGGCATTATTTACGACACCGGCCTGCGTATTAGCGAAGCAGCAGCATTGCTTATTGAAGATGTGGATAAGCTCTATCCAACACCGTTGGCCTAATGGAGGCCCATGGGGCCGAGATCGCAACTGTCATACAAAACTTTCTTTCTGAACTACACCGGCAACACCCGCTTCCCAATCATCATATGCGAACGCTGCATGCACTGCAAATATGCCGGACCGAAGCCATGGGAGGAAGGGTTGAACATTGCGAACACTGCGGCCATGAACAGATCGTCTATAACAGTTGCTGGAACCGACACTGTCCCAAATGTGGGAATATTGACCGTGAAAGATGGCTTGCCGAACGTGAGTCCGATCTTTTGCCTGTCAATTATCTCCATATGGTCTTTACCATTCCCGATAAACTGAACACCTTGTTCCTGCACCACCAAGTGGATTGTTACAATATCCTGTTCCGGGTGGTCAATCAGGTAATGACCGGCTTTGCTGCTAACCCCAAACTCCTGGATGCTCGCATCGGATATACAGCCATACTGCATACATGGGGACAGAATCTCCAATATCATCCACATTTGTACCTGGTAGTCCCCGCAGGTGGTATCACCAGTAACAACAAGTGGAAACCATCCAAAGGAGATGGCCAGTACCTCTTCCCGGTTGAAGAACTAAGCAGGGTATTCAGAGCACAGATGGTGAAAGCATTAAGGGATCATGTACGAACAGAACAGATCGACACAGATCCGAAGCTGTTTAACTCCCTCTTCGAAAAAAAGTGGGTCGTCTATGCCAAACCGCCCTTTGCCGGACCAAATGAAGTACTCGCATACCTGGGGAGATATACCCACCGGGTGGCAATCTCCAATGATCGCATTCTTAAGGTGGATGACCAACAGGTTACATTCTCATGGCGCGATTATCATCAGGACAATAAGCTGATCATAACCACCTTGAAAGGCGCAGACTTCCTGCAGAGATTCTCCTTGCATATCCTTCCTGCAGGATTTACCAGGATCCGTCACTACGGCTACTTAGTGTCTCTAAGAAAACTCGTGTTTTCCCGGGTTTCCCCAAAAAATTCTCGTCCTTACATCTAAGGATGGGTTAGTACCCGGACAATTCTTCCAAAATTCAGGTCAACGCTATCCCAAATTCAGTATTTATGTGCATATTTTCAGGCTTTTGGGCCCACCTCTCCCAGGATGCAAGAAAACACACATATATTTTAGCACTTTGAAGCGGCAGCCTTATGCCGCTGCTCTCATTTCTCTTTCAGCCTGCTCCTTCCTGCGCTGGATGGCGATCAGTTCCTGGCCAATGCGCCGCAGGTTGTAGGCTGATACAGCCAAACCAACATACCGTTTGAAATGATCATACCCACGGTCCGGACATCGGTCCAGGCCCCGGTGTTCAAGTTCATTGATATTTGATTCCACTGCACTATGCTTGTTTCTCAATCGCTTAAAGCTTCTGTGGCCCTCCTCTTCCTGTTCATGCTTATTGCATTTACCTTTCTTTGGCAAGACTACTTTATCGACATGTTCCTCCAACAGGGCCTTGTTATCCTTGTGCCAGTAGCCTTTATCAAAACTCCAGCTTCAGATATTGTATTTTACCGTCATATCTTCTGCTATGGGCTTGACCATCTCCGAGTCACTCTGCTCTTCCATAACCCTGTAATCTACAATCAGGTTGAACTGATCTGTTGTAATGGCTGCCTTTTTACCCAACTCCACATTGGGGTGCATCTTTCCCTTTTTGATCCACTCGGTATACTCTTCGAAAATAGAAAACACTTTCTCCTCATGTGGGATTTTCTCTCCTTTCAAAATCCTGCGATCCAGATGATCAATAAACTTGTCCAGGTAATCCATATACCCTATGAACCGTAATAAGCCCTGCATCCATCTCATCAGCCATTGGAAACCGTGAGTCCAGCAGCTTTTCCTGTAGTGTCCGAGCTTTTGAAAGATAAAAGCGTACAGCTTCTTTTATGCGTTGCTCCTTGTTTTTTCCTCCAGATGAGGTGGCTTTGCCAACGGCCCTCATCCCATTCTTCATCTGACGATACCAGTCATCCCTCTTCCTCCAGCCGGGAATCCAGGAATACTTCTTCTTGAACTTCCCCACAATATCAAGGCATTTGTGGGCACTATCCCACAGCAGATTGTAATCGGTCGGGAAATGTACATTGCTCTCCACCACAAAGCTATCGGTCTTTAAGCACAATGCTGCCTCCTCTTTTTTTTTAAACACCTCATGACCGAACTCCAGGATAACCAGGTTCAACTCACGTATGGTCTCATCATCCAATAAAGTCACATTATCATAAATGTTCTGATATTCAAACTGGTACTTCTCATATCCAAACTCGCTCTCAACGCCCATCAGCTGGCGGATAAGACTATCGTAATTTGCAATATGAAATAGTTCATCATAACTGATGTTCTGAACCATCCGCACCTGTGCCA
>JANTFK010000467.1 GCA_024763595.1 Bacteroidales bacterium
TTAATCTTCAATCCCATTTCAACCCAACAAAAAAAGGAGTCAGATCTGTTTGATCTAACTCCCTCTCTATAATCGTGGGAACTACTGGATTACTCACCTGCCTTCTGCAGGTTCTGTGATCCAGTGACGGGGGGATATCAACAAAACAAAGCCCTGAATTTCGCTTACGCTCAATTCAGTGTTACATTCCAGTCGCTCACTTACATGAACAAGTTCATGACGCGACCTCCTGCAATGCAAAACCCGTTCACTTTCGTAAACGGGCTTTGTTTTGTAGTGTGGGAACTACTGGATTCGAACCAGTGACCCCCTGCTTGTAAGGCAGGTGCTCTGAACCAGCTGAGCTAAGCTCCCTTTTGCGGCTGCAAATATAGAGGTTTGCTTTGAATTGACAAAATCAGTATATGTAATTTTCGAAAATTGAAGAGGCAATGGCATGGACGCCATTTGCTTTTTTGTATATTTCCAAAACCGGACTAAAAAACCTTACTATGAAAAGGACCCTTCGAATTCCCGGAAGAATTCAACTGCTCCATGGTATGATTGTTATCGTGCTGATAATCAGTGCATGTAACGGGGAGAAACAAGCCGATCAGCAGGAAACAGCAGTCAAAATCGTATTTGATTCCACATATTATGCCATGAATCCCATGGACCTGGAATTCGATTCAGTGGAAATGATGATGATCGACTCCGGCATGGCCAATCTGGTGGATGCCTTCAGGGCCATCCGCAAGTACGATCTTCCCAACTCCACTCCTCCCGCCATCCGGTTCAACCCCCTCCCCTATGGATTCCGGATCCCGGATCCCAGCCCGAAAACAGCATGGAAGATCCCCGCGGATATCTCCATGCCTTCCCGTGAAACCGACCTGGCCTTTATGTCCATCCCTGAACTGGCTGCCCTGATCCATTCGGGTGAGATCTCCTGCCTCTCCCTGACAGAATTTTTTCTGAACCGGTTGAAAAGGTATGATTCACTGCTGCACTGTGTCGTTACGCTTACAGAGTCTTATGCCGTTGAGCGGGCCCGGGAACTGGATGCCGAACTGGCGGCCGGTAAGGACAGGGGGATACTGCACGGCATCCCTTATGGAGCCAAGGATCTCTTTTCATTCCCAGGATATCCGACCACCTGGGGAGCGACACCATATAAAGACCAGGTACTGGAGGATACGGCCGGGGTTATAGTCAAACTGGCAGAAGCGGGTGCCGTTCTGTTGGCCAAAACCACCCTGGGTGCCCTGGCCATGGGCGATGTATGGTTTGCAGATACCACCCGGAACCCCTGGAACCTGGATGAGGGATCCAGTGGCTCGTCTGCCGGTTCGGCGGCTGCCACAGCAGCCGGGTTGTTACCTTTTGCCATCGGGACCGAGACCTGGGGATCCATTGTATCCCCTTCCACCCGTTGCGGTGTTACCGGGTTACGTCCCACTTACGGAAGGGTTACACGATCCGGGGCCATGGCGCTCAGCTGGAGCATGGACAAGGTGGGTCCCATTTGCCGCAGTGCCGCCGATTGTGCCATTGTATTTGACGCCATCCGGGGCCCGGACCCGGCCGACAATACAGTGATAGATGCAGGATTCAGTTATCCCGGGGAGCCGGATCTCTCCAGCCTGCGGATCGGATACCTGAAAAGCGCTTTTGATTCGGAATACGAAGGAGTTGCATATGACAGGCGGACACTCCGGGTGCTCAGGCAACTGGGGGCCAGGTTGGTCCCGGTCGAACTGGAAAATAAGGAAATCCCATACCAGGCCCTCTCCATCATCCTGGAGGCTGAAGCTGCTGCCGCATTCGATGAACTCACCCGTTCCAACCGGGATACTTTGCTTGTCCGGCAACATCGTTATGCATGGCCCAATATATTTCGGACGGCCCGGTTTATTACGGCCGTGGAGTATATCCAGGCCAACCGCATCAGGCACGATCTGATGGAAGATTATCAGCAAAAACTGAAAAAGTTTGATGTGGTGGTCGCTCCTTCCTTCGAAGGAGGCAATCACCTGCTGGCCACCAACCTCACCGGACACCCGGTGGTAGTGGTCCCCAACGGGTTTAATAAGTCCGGTTCCCCCATCAGCATCAGTTTCATGGGAAACCTGTTTGATGAGGGAACCATACTGGGTGTGGCTGCTGCATACCAGGAAGCCACAAATTTTCACCTGGAACGGCCGGAACAGTTTAACAGGTTACGCTGACCGTTTCCCGATCAGGTAATCCACACTGTATTTCCCCGATCCGTATACCACCAGGGCAAAAAGCATCAGGAAATAGTAAAGTGGGATTTCAAAGCCGTTGTCGCCTGCGGCAAAACCGTTCGAAATGTGCACTGTAAAAGTGGCCACCACCATGAGAAACATCATGGGAATGGCAATGATCCTGGAGCCAAGCCCCAGTATCATTAAGATGATACCGGAAATCTCCGTTACCATAGAGAGGGATGCACTGAACATCGGCAAAGGATAATTCATGCTTCCAAACCATTCGGCGATTCCGCTGAGGTTTTTTACTTTCATCATGGCCGGCTCGTAAAAGCCGTAGGCCAGGACCAACCGGAACAGCAGCAGCGGAATGTCACGCAGCTTTCCTGTTCCCTCTACAAATTTGTTGTACAAGGTTCTCATTTTCAATATATTTTTTGATTTTAGTCCCGGTTAAATCCGAGTATAAGCTCTTTTTCCATCAGATCCCTGATGAATTTCGTCAGGGCATCATGGAGGTATTTCTCGCTTTCAATACCTGTAAATTCGGCAATCTCTTTCACCAGGTCAACCCGAACAGCGCCCTCCGCCAGTTGGGTGAATATGAAGGTATTGATGGCTGACAGGTCCATGAAACGTACATGACCGGTTCCGGGAATGCGGTAAATCAGTACAAAGTATTCACCTTTAAGCTCAACTGACTCCTGAACAGGATAAAGAT
>JANTFK010000468.1 GCA_024763595.1 Bacteroidales bacterium
GTCGGGAAAATTTATTGAAACCGCCTTTATTCCCGAGGGTAAAAGAAGTACTGTTTGTATCTCTTCACAGGTGGGCTGTAAAATGGGATGCCTGTTTTGCATGACCGGGAAACAGGGGTTTCAGGGTAATCTCTCCAGTGGAGAGATCCTGAATCAGTTTAAAAGTATACCCGAATGGAAAGAGCTGACCAACATTGTCTACATGGGTATGGGCGAACCGCTGGATAATCTTTCAGAAGTATTAAAAAGCCTGGAAATCCTTACAGCTGAATGGGGGTTTGCTTTAAGCCCGAGACGGATTACGGTTTCGACCATCGGGATAACTCCGGCCATGCTGCAGTTACTTGAAAAGAGTGAGGTTCACCTGGCTGTAAGCCTGCATTCCCCCTTTGAAGAGGAACGTAAAAAGTTAATGCCCATTCAAAAGGCTTATCCGTTAAAAGGGGTACTTGATGAAATCAGGTCCTGGGAGTTCGGACGCCAGCGAAGGGTTTCATTTGAATATATCCTGTTTAAAGGGTATAATGATTCGACAAGGCATGTCAATGAAATGGCCAGGATCCTGAACGGGATCCGCTGCCGAATTAACCTGATCCGTTTTCATCCAATACCTGATACCCTCCTGGAATCACCTGACGAACCGGCCATTCAGGCATTTCGGAAAAAGCTTATAGCAAAAGGCATCACTACTACCATCAGGGCCAGCCGTGGAGAAGATATCTGGGCGGCCTGCGGCCTGCTCTCCACCAGGAAACTTCAGGAAAAACAGTAATCCGTTACGATCCACAACCTCCCCGTCACATTAATCATCAGGAGATGGGATGGTTCCGTGATATGGGTATGTTCTTCTTTCCTGCAAATTGTCTTGTCTGCGGGAAAAAACTGCACACATCCCGGGATGTATTGTGCATGACCTGTGAATATAATATACCCCTGACCGGGTATTCGGACAGGCCGGATAATCCAGTCAGTCAAATATTCTGGGGCCGGGTTCCCGTTGAGATGGGAACATCTCTTTTCCGGTTCACAAAAGGTTCAGCATACCAGAACCTGCTTCACGACCTGAAATACAGGGGGAACCGGAACGCCGGATTATACCTGGGGCACATGCTTGGAAACACCCTGAAACAATCCCCGTTCTTTACATGTGATGTCATGATTCCTGTCCCCTTACATAGAAAAAGGCTTCGTGAACGCGGATTTAACCAGAGCATGATGATTGCACGCGGAGTTGCCGAGATTACAGGTATACCGTTAGATCCCGGTGTATTGGTACGTACCGGATACCAGGGATCACAGACTTCCAAAAGCCGTTATGACCGTTTTATAAATGTCTCAGGTGATTTTCAACTGAACCGGAAAGCATCCGATATGACCGGGAAAAAAATCCTGCTCATAGATGATGTGGTTACCACCGGGGCAACACTGGAAGCCTGTAGCCGGGTATTGTTCAACCATTTTACCTGTACAATACTTATCGCAACAGCAGCCTGCGCCTGATCACTCATGTTTTAAACGGTAAGCCATGGAGAGGGTAATCACATTATGAAAATAGCCCCTGTAGCGCGGATTGTTCCATTCCCGGGGATCACGGAAGGGAATGGCCGAATTTGTATAGCGGAGGCCCACTCCGGTTGATGCATTGAGCCAGTAACCGATCCCTGCAAAAACACTCAGACCCAGCTTCCTGTTATCCGGATAAACTGAAGGATCCATGATACCATTCTCATCCGCAAAAATGACATGGACAAGTACTTCAGGGGATGTACCCACTTCAACCATGATCTTGTCCTGATACAGGTAATGTACAGAGAGGGGTAACTCCACATAGTGATAGCTGCTTCGATAGAGGGTGGGATCGTTATCAGAGGGCCCTTTGTATACACCACGGGTACCATACTTGATCTCGGCCTGCCAGTAAATGTCATAATCTATGTACCTGTTCACAAAAACGCCTGCAGATAACCCAAGTTTATTAAATCCCATATACGGATCCCCATCCACTTCAGAAGCATTGATGCCACCAAAAACGCCTCCATTGAATTCCTGTCCCCGAAGTGAAACGGTCAGCATGATCAATAAACCGGCCATATAGCTGGCCAAGATGCCGTGATTTTTCATAATCCCAATCGTATTGTCTCTGTTTTAACCCAATGTTCCAGCAACAGCATTAAGTTCTTGTTTTGATATTAAATTCCCGCATCAATTCACGAACACCTTCACCCGCCTTCATCCTGATCACTTTGATCCGGGATGATTCAGGAATCGCAACTTCATTTGGATCAATGATATAAACGGGAACCCCGGGTGGCACATAATTGATCAATCCGGCAGCAGGGTAAACATTCATGGATGTACCAATGACCACAAAAATACCGGCCCCTGATACGATTTCGGCAGCCTCCTCAATGGCAGGAACCGCTTCACCGAACCAGACCACGTGTGGCCGCAGCTGGGAGCCTTTTTCGCACAGATCCCCTACCTTCAGTTCCCATCCCTCAATATCATATACCAGGGCGGGATCCACCGTACTTCGTGATTTTCTTATTTCACCGTGTAAATGCAAAACATTTGAAGAGCCAGCCCTTTCATGAAGATCGTCCACATTCTGAGTGATGATCCGTACATCGAATGATCTTTCCAGTTTTACCAGGTCACGGTGCCCCTGGTTTGGAACGGCTTCCAGGAGTTGTTTTCTTCTTTCATTATAGAACTTCAGGACCAGTGCTCTGTCGCGTTGCCACCCGCCCGGACTGGCCACCTTATATACATCATATTCCTCCCAGAGACCGCCCATTTCCCGAAAAGTCCTCAAGCCACTTTCGGCACTCATGCCTGCACCAGATAAAACAACGAGCCTTTTCATCAGAGAATATCATTTCCTGTAAATATAAGATTTTGGCTGAACAATTTTCGCTATTTTTAACCAG
>JANTFK010000469.1 GCA_024763595.1 Bacteroidales bacterium
CTGTTTTTTTAAAGTCAATAATTCAATCCCCGCAATAGCGGGATTTCGCTCCGCTCAACATTCATTCATTGCATATCCATTTCATATTTTTATTGCAGCTAATGCGCGAATGAAAGAAGAATTATATTTTAGTCAATTTAAACTTTAGTCATTTTTAACTTTCACTGCATTATGTTTCGTATGGATAAGGGCGGGTTTTAGCTTTTTATGAGCACCTATGGATTTTATTTTTTGAACAAGTTCACGGCCGGGAAAGGATTTTATTTTTGGTCCTTTTCTGGATTGAAAGGGTTCACGTATCATTAAAATACTTGGAATGATGATAAAGGCTCCGGCCAGACAGGCTGTGATGGAGATAATAACCAGAAATCCAAAAAAGCGAATGGGAGGAAAGCTGGATATCAGGAGAACAGAAAAGCCAATGATCACGGAGAGTGCATTAAAAAGAATGCCTCTTCCTGTAGTTCGAAGCGTTTTTCTTATGGCACTGCGCGAATTTAACCCTTTCTGCTTTTCCTCACGAAACCGCCACAGGAAATGGATAGTGTAATCCACTCCAATACCGATCATCATGGAGGATAGGAGTGCCGTGGCAATGTCAAGCCTGATGCCCAGCCATCCCATAAGACCGAAAAGGATCACCACTGCCAGGGAAAGGGGGATTGTGCTGATCAGTCCGGCTGCCGGGGACCGGAAGATCAGAACCACCAGCAACCCAATTACAAAAATTGCCACAATAAGAGAAATCAACTGACCTTTTACAACAAGATCAGCCAATTCAGAGGTGACATAGGCATATCCACCAACAAGTTTTACATCAGGATCTCCTTTTGTTATCTCTTTTGCCTTCTTAATTACTTTTTTTACACTCTGGTTACTAACGTTATTCAGCGTAACCAGTATTTGCGCATGCTGGTAATCAAAATCCACCAACTGGTCAAAATCATCAGGGTCACCGCTCATTGAGTACAGTTCAAAATATTGTGCAACGGCATTTCTTGAACCAGGAATAGTATCGTACCATGGATCCCTTTTATCATTCATAGCCTTGCTGATCTCCTTTACAACATCGGTAATGGAGGCCACACTGCCAACACCGGGGATTGATTTCAGTACCATCTCATAATGATCCATTTTTTTTAGTAATTCGGGATCTTTAATATCTCCTTCCACCAGTATGGCAATAGATTGGGTGCCCCCGAAATTTTTGTTGATGATTTCAGCGCCCTCCCGTACGGGATGATGTTTCGGAAAAAACCGTTCAATATTTGTATCTACCTTTAAGAACAATAATCCCAGGCCAATGACAACAGTGAACATAAGTGAAACGGCAAGTATTTGTTTGGGCTTGTTCGTGACAAACTGTCCCAGCCGAACCAGGAATTGTCCCAACCGGTCTTTGCCATTGTTGAGAATGTTTTTCCGGATTGTTGTTTGTTTCAACAGACTAAGTATGGCCGGGATGAAAAACAAACTCAGGGCAAGCGCAAATACAATGCCTGCTCCGGCAAGGATACCCAGTTGCCTGGCCGGGATCATCCTGTGGGAAAGAAGACTTAAAATACCGGCAAGAGTAGTAATGCCTGCCAGAAAAATGGGTTTTTTCAGGCTGTTAAAAATCGAAACCGACAGGTATTCAGGATGAGCTTTGTCACCTTTGGCTTTTACCATCTCCTGATATCGTGCAACCAGATGGATTCCATAATCATTTCCAACGGCTATAAGAATAATAGGCAACAGAAGTGTAATGACAGACATCTTCCAGCCCACAAGGGGCATAATGCCCATACTGAAGAGAATGGCCATAATCACAACAGCAAATGGCAGGATCACTCCTCTTTTCTGCTTAAAGAAAAAATAGAGCATAACAAGCATGATAAGCAGACCTGCAGGCATTAGCAACATCATATCACGGCTTAGTTCACCGGAGATGATATTGTTCATATAGGGCAGTCCCCCGAAATATACTTGTTCCGGACCCGGATTATTTTTGAGAATATTATTCACCTCAGTCATTACGCTGTCCTGGTCGGTATTTTCATTAAGGATCATTATGATCCCGGCCAGGTCAAAGTCTCTGGAAACCACTGTTTTATAAACCAGTTCATTGTTCTTCAAGGTTTCCCGCAACTGCTCCCTCTCCTTTTTTGTTCTGGGGATCTTTTTGATGGCCGGATCCACAATCATCGCACCTTGTTCACTTCTGATATCTTTTGAGTCGAACAGGGAGAGCACCTTTCCGATCCCCCTTACGTGATTAATTCCCCCGGAAATTTTTTTTAACCGTCGGAGTGTAGAATCAGCAAGCACGTCCTTTGTTCCGAGAACCACCATCAACATATCATTACCCCCGAATATTTCTTCAATTTTTTCGGTGTTAACGCGTGACTGCATTGTTTTCGGAATATAATGATCCAGGTTCGGATCAATTCGTGCCCTTGGTATCTGGAGAGCAAATACCAGTGTGATCAGGAGAGAGGCTCCAATGATCCACCAGCGGTATTTTATGATAAAGTGTTTTTTATAGTTCATTAAAAAGTTGCTTTAAGTTGTATAAATACCGAATTGAATTCATCTTCTACCAGGTTGAACAGGGTTTGCTCTTTACCATTGTAATATTCCAGGCCGGCAGAGAGTGCCAGCCCGTCTGTCAATGAGTAACTGAGTTTGGGCAGGATAAGGTACTCTTCAGTTGTAAAGTTGTACATACCAAAGATCTCTGCTGTCAGGGTTTCATGGAGGAACCGGATAGAGGGCCTCGCACTTACACTGTGACTCCATCTGTCTTGTTGGCGATGGAACATCCGGTTGGTTTGTTCCATCTGGTACCTGGCCACCAAATTCGTATCAGCAGGGAAAACCAATTCTTTAAAATTGAAAACATAACGTCCCATGTATTGCACGATGATCTGGAAATTCCCCATACT
>JANTFK010000470.1 GCA_024763595.1 Bacteroidales bacterium
CTTTCCCAGTCCGTAATCGATTCGCGCAACAGACTGGTAGTACTGTGCCAGTTCTTCCCGGCAGGCTTTTGAATCGGGCAGGTAGGGAGGTACCTGCACTTCACTGGCAGAGAAAACGGTCTCCTCAACCCCTGGATGCCCCCCCTCAACATTTCCGAAAGCATCGGGAGCCATTGGCTGGTCGTTGATAGCCCCGGACCGATGGGGATCTGAGGTACAAAAATAGAGGAAGAAGGGATGATCGCTCTTCTCCATGATAAAACCCGCACTGCTATCAGCCATGGCAGCCGCATTTCTCTCATCGGCCTGTATTACTTCCTGGAAATGGAATACTTTCTCCGGGGCCACATGATACTTACCGATCCGGCCGGTACGATACCCGGCCAGTTTTTGAAGTAAGACCGGTAGTGAATAGACATGATCGTAGGCCGAGAAATGATTATACCTGTGCGTGTGTCCGTACTGCCCGTTGGCATGGTTATACAATCCGGAGAGGATCACCGACCGGCTGGCACTGCAGGACGAAGTGGTACAGTAAGCCTGGGTGAAGCGGATCCCTTCCGAAGCCAGATAATCGAGATTCGGGGTCCGGACAGCTGTATTTCCATAACAACCCAGGTCGTTGGTCCCGTGATCATCCGTAACAATCAGTACAATGTTAGGCGGATCACCATGAGAGAGCTCTGTGGCTGTACGCCCCTCACCCGATCCGGGTTCACCGGTACAATCAACCAGCAAACCCAGCAGAAACAGGGCGACAGCAGCATGTAACCTCCAGACTAATAACCTCATAACTGTTCAGATTATTGGTTATACATATCGATATATTTCTGATCAAGCTCCTTCGAATCCCCGTACTTCAACCGGATCGCAGCCAGCTTTTCTGTCAGTTCAGCCACCACATCTGCATAATCCGGATTGTTATACTGGTTTTGCATCTCCATGGGATCCTTCAAACGGTCATAGAGCTCCCACTCATCTATGTCGTAATAGAAATGGACCAGTTTGTACTCCCGGGTTACGATCCCGTAATGGCGCTTCACCATATGTACGGCAGGGTATTCATAATAGTGATAGTAGACCGCATCCCGGTCCCATGCATCATCCTCCCCCTTCAACAACGGTACCAGGCTCTCCCCCTGCATATCTTCCGGGGCTTCAATTCCGGCTGCATCCAGGAAGGTCTGGGCAAAATCCAGGTTTTGTACCATCTCATCATTGATGCTCCCCGCCTTAATAACACCCGGCCATCGAACAAGCAACGGGGTCTTAAAGGACTCGTTATAAATAAACCGTTTGTCAAACCAGCCATGTTCCCCCAGGTAAAAACCCTGGTCGGATGTGTAGACCACAATGGTATGCTCGTCCAGTCCCTCTGAATCCAGGTAATCCAGCAGGGTTCCCACACCCTCATCCACCGCTGCAATACAACCCAGGTAATCCTGCATATAGCGCTGATACTTCCATCTCATCTGTGCTGTTTTGTCCATACCCGGATATTGCTTCTTAAACGCTTCCGTAATAGGATCATACACAGCATTCCAGGCAGCCAGCTGTTCTTCCGTAAAACGCTTATATTTATATTCCATTGCCTTTTTGTCCCAGTCTGAAGCCGGCTCAATACCAAGTTCATCCAGTACCTCAGGTCGAAGTTTGGAGTCGCCCGACCAATTCTGGTGCAGTAAAATATTCATCTCCGCCTCTTTGGCTGCCGTTCCCCGTCCTTCGTAATTATCAAACAGGGTAGCAGGCTCGGGAAAATGCATCTTTGTAAACTTTTTATAATGCCGCTCTGCAGGCAGCCATTCCCGGTGCGGAGCCTTATGAAGGTAAAAAAGGAGGAAGGGCTTATCAGGATCCCTGCGGTTCTTCAGCCAGTCCATGGTCAGATCCGTAATGATATCGGTCGTGTACCCCTCAATGTGGATCTTCCCATCATTGGTGATAAAATCAGGATTGTAATACCGGCCCTGTCCGGGCAGGATCTTAAACTCATCAATCCCTTTGGGGTTGTTCCCGAAATGGAGTTTTCCGAACATGGCCGTCTGGTATCCGGCCTGCTGAAACAGCTGGGGAAATGTAACCTGCGTTGTGTCAAAAGGAAACCTGTTGTCTATCTTCCCATGCACATGACAGTGTTTCCCGGTTAAAATAGTAGCCCGGGAAGGGGCGCAGAGGGAGTTGGTCACACAGGCATTGGTAAACAACATCCCTTCACTGGCAATACGGTCGATATTGGGTGTCCGGGTCAGATGATCATCATAGGCACTGATGGCCTGATAGGCATGATCGTCCGACATGATAAAGATAATGTTGGGGGGCGTTGCCCGATCCTCTTTTTTTGCACAACCGGCAAACAGCAATGCAATCATGAATAAAGGAATCATCGTTTTCATGGCAGTTGAATTTAGTTGCATATAAATATAGTGTATTCTGATATATCTGCGACACGCTGAGCCACAGGACCGGATCTGTAACCGGATTTCAGGGATGCACGAATAGCAACAGGTAAGATGGCATTTAAGAAAATACCTTACTTTATGGGAAAAATACAGGACCTCTGTTGTGTTAGGAATCATTACTTTTATTCTGTCATGAGAGTTATCATCTTATTCCTTGCCGGAACCGGGCTTCTCCTCTTTCCCGGTTCGTGCCGGCAGGCTCCGTCATTATGGAAGGTGGATTCACCGGGGAGACAGATCCGCCTGGAGATATTTATGCAGGATCATTCCGGGAGTAACCGGCTTTATTACAGGGTTTATATCCGTTCAAATGATGCTTTTAAAGAGATTATGGACCCTTCTCCGCTGGGCATTGAACGGGAAGACGGCAGATTCCATGAAAACCTGGAATGGATCGCAACGGAGGAGCTCAGGGATAGAAAGGAAATATATACGCTGGTTACGGGGAAGAAGCGCAATTGTT
>JANTFK010000471.1 GCA_024763595.1 Bacteroidales bacterium
TATGTCATTCTTTCATAGGCAGTTACGACAAAACCTCAGGCATACCGGCCACTAACATTTTTTAACACACGGGACAGTGGTCTGGCATATGATTTGAAAAAGGGTTTGTGAAAAGAAAATAAATCTATGTCTAACAAAATTATGGAGGATTAAATCATGACATTGGCAAAATTATCAAACAACTGGTTTCCATCAACTCCTTCATTATTTGATAGATTCTTTAATGATGACTTGATGGATTGGAACAGGTTCAACTTTTCAAGTACCGACACTACATTACCTGCTGTAAACATTAAGGAGAATGACAAGGAGATCCGGCTTGAAGTGGCTTCACCGGGCATGAAGAAGGAAGACTTCAAAATTAATTATGAAGATGGCCGGCTGACAATCTCCTCGGAACACAAGAATGAAGTCGAGGAAAAAGAAGAGGAAAAGGTAACCAGGCGCGAATTCAGTTATCAGTCATTTCAAAGGTCATTCGTCATTGCCGAAGATTTGATTAATACTGACAAGATTGCCGCCAGCTACAAGGACGGGATCCTGAACATTACCTTACCCAAACGGAAAGAGGCAAAACCAAAGCCCGGAAAAGAGATTAAAATTTCGTAGTTAAAACAAGGAGCAGCTTACCCGGCTGCTCCTGACGTTTTATCACTCATAAAAGATGGAGGGCAAAGCTATGAAACGATTTGGATCTATCATACTGGCTGCAGTATTGGGAAGTGCAATCACTTTAGGTACATATAAATTATTGGAAAACAAGCAGGAAAATCCGGTTACAGTTACACATATCTCAGGAACGCCGGTTGTGGATGCCGCATACACGGTTAATCACAACGGGGATATTGTCCCGCTTGATTTCACCGATGTTGCAAAACGTGTAATGCCCGCAGTTGTGCATATCAAATCAACGCTGATTCAACATGCTGACGGAGGTCATTACAGGGGATATCCGGAACCGGACCGGGATTACGAAAATGATCTTTTCAAGTTCTTTTTCGATTTCCCTTTTCGTTTCGAAGGGCCCTCGCCGCAACAACGGGGACCACAAACCCGGGTGGGCACCGGTTCGGGTGTCATTATTAGTGAGGACGGGTACATTGTAACCAACAACCATGTCATTGACAAAGCCGACGATATTGAAGTGACATTAGAAGACAACAGGGTATATAAAGCCAAAGTTATTGGTACGGACCCATCAACAGATCTGGCACTGTTACAGATCAAAGAAAAGCATTTACCCAATATCCCGTTGGCCAGCTCCGATGAAGTTGAAGTTGGTGAATGGGTACTGGCCGTCGGTAACCCTTTTAATTTGAACTCTACCGTTACTGCGGGTATTGTCAGCGCAAAAGGACGAAACATCAATATCCTGCAGAGTAAAAGCGCCATAGAGTCCTTTATCCAGACCGACGCTGCCATTAATCCCGGAAACAGTGGAGGAGCACTGGTCAACCTGCAGGGCGGCCTGGTTGGTATCAATACCGCTATTGCCAGTCCGACCGGGGCTTACGCAGGTTATGGTTTCGCAGTTCCTTCGAATATTGTTTCAAAGGTTGTTAACGACCTGATGAAGTATGGCAGGGTCCAGAGAGGTTATCTGGGCCTGATGATCAGAAATGTGGACGGAAATCTGGCCAAAGAAGAAGACCTGGATGTAACCGAAGGGGTTTACGTGGACAGCATTGCTGCCAACAGTGCTGCAGGTGAGGCAGGTATCAGGGTTGGAGACGTCATTACAGCCGTCGGCGAGATCCCGGTTAAAACGAGCTCCAAGCTGCTTGAGATTATCGGGAGGCATTATCCGGGAGATCAAGTAACACTGAATGTGGACCGCAACGGAAAACAGATGGAATTTTCAGTCACACTGAGAAACATGAATGGTAAAGAGAAAATAACCGAACGGAATACCGAAGATATACTGGATATCCTGGGCGTTGAGCTGAAGGAAATTGATGGTAAATCAGCCAGGAAACTGGATATTGCCGGTGGCGTACAGGTGACCAGGCTGATGAACGGAAAACTCAAAAGATATACCGGTATTAAAGAGGGGTTCATTATTACAAGGGTGGACGGAAAAGAGGTAACCACCATTGATGCCTTTGTCAAAGCCCTTGAGAACAAGCATGGAGGAGTGTTGCTGGAAGGTGTTTATGAGGATTACCCCGGAACATATTATTACGCGTTGGGACTTTAACCTGAGACCATTAGCAACGTTCATAAGGACGATAACAGCACAAGCGATAAAATGACGGCACTGCCAGAAAGGAGGCTGTATCAAAAGGTACAGTCTCTTTTTTTATGCCTTCACCTTGCTTTGTTGCATTCTGTAGTCGACAACGGTGATGATTAATGTGGAGACGAGCACCAGTACACCTCCAACTATAGAATGCGCATTCAGGGTTTCACCCAGCCACAGGGCGGCAATGGGAAGACCGAAGAATGTGATCAGATAATTGGATAAGGCCACCTGCATGGCATCCAGCACTTTCAGGGCTTTAAAGAAGAGTACCATGGAGAGGAAATTGTGAAAAATGGTGAGCAGGGAGAGGCCTATCCAGGTATCCCGGGTAAAATGCGGTATCCTGGCAAATGTATCTTTTTCGAAATATATGACAAGGGGAGTAAGCAAAATGATGATGGCAATGTAGGTGTAAAATACCATCTCTATCTCAGAATAGCGGCTGGCTATCTTCTTTATTCCCACATTAAAATAGGAGTTCCCCAGGATGGCCAGAAAGATCAGTGCATTACCAACTGCATATTTGGCTCCGAAGTTCGCTTGTGATATATCACCTGTGGACATCAGGATCACACCAAGGATGGCAATAAAAAAACTGATCCACCTTACCCTGTTCATCTTCTCTTTCAGAATCAGGAAAGCAAAGACTGCAGTGATAACGGGCA
>JANTFK010000472.1 GCA_024763595.1 Bacteroidales bacterium
ACCGTGTTGTTCAGGGTCAGGCAGTTTTTGCCGGCGAATGGATATGATCAGGTTCCTGAGGTCTTCCGGTGTTTTCCCGCCGGCGGCTGAAAATGCGGAAGCTAAATTTCCGTAGCCCAGATTCAACCGGGGCTGTTTATGAAGGCGGAAGGTCACATGTGTGATAATGTACCTGCCTCTTGCTTTTCCTTTAAAGATGCTGTTCCTGTAACCGAACCGGCATGACTCATTATCAAGCCGCACCTCTTTTTTTTGCTGCAGGTCCCATGCATCCAGCCATACAAAGTGATTCTTCAGCTCTGTTCCGTAGGCCCCGATATTCTGTACCGGGGCAGACCCTGCCGAACCAGGTATGAGTGATAGATTCTCCAGGCCATACCAACCCTTCCGGGTTGTGTAACTAACCAGATGATCCCACTGTTCGGCTGCTCCAGCACTGATTAAAACAGAGGTTTCATCCTCTTCAAGCACATCGATCCCTGTCATACCCGGGTTAATAACCAGTCCATGGAAATCATCCCGCAGCAAAATATTGCTGCCCTCTCCGATAATCAGCAGTGGAGCGTTCTGGTAATCATATGTTTCCAGAATCTCTGAAAGCTCTTCAATATTTTCCGGCCTGCAGAACAGTGCGGCCCTGGCATTAATTCCAAAGCTGTTTCTCTTTTTTAATGAATATTCACTGTGTATCCGGGCCATCGGCAGTGCCTTTCAATCGTTCACCCTAAATATAGCAATGTTTTTGCCTGATGCCATGGCAGGTTTTCATATATTTAGTTCATTAAATCTGGCTTTTGAAACGGGTTTATATAACGGTAAGTAATGACCTGGCCACCGACCAGCGGGTAAGAAGAGTGGCGCAGTTGCTGGTTGACAACGGCATAGAGGTAATCTGTATTGGGCGTCTGAACAGAAACAGTGCAGATTTGGGAAGCGTTCCGTTTAAATACTGCCGTTACCGGATGCTTTTTAAAAAGGGCCCTCTTTTTTATGCCGCGTTTAACATACGTTTACTGATAACGCTTATTTTTGCCAGGAAACCTTCTTTATTTATCGCCAATGACCTGGACACCCTTCCAGGCACATTTTCGGCCAGCAAACTGCGAAAAGTAGAATTGATCTATGACAGTCATGAACTTTTTACCCAGGTCCCTGAACTGATTCACCGGAAGCGGGTGCAGAAGATCTGGAAAAGAATCGAAGGATTCTATCTACCCCGGATCAAACATGCTGTCACAGTCAGTTATCCCATTGCTGAGATCTACAGAAGGCTCTATGGAACAAGGTTCAGTGTTGTGCGAAATGTGCCTTTCCGGGTTCATTTACAATCGCAGTCAAATTTTCGGGAAAGGTCCGGTTACAGTGATAAATCAATAATCATATATCAGGGGGCCCTGAATGTTGGACGTGGACTGGAGTTAATGATCGATACGATGCTGTACCTGGATCAGGTGATCTTTGTAGTGGCAGGAACAGGTGACATTGAACAGGAGTTGTTACAAAGGGTGGAGAAGCTTGGTTTGAATGATCGTATTGATTTCACCGGCAGACTCCTTCCGGAGGAGCTGGCTCCAATAACCATGTCAGCTGATCTGGGCATCTCCCTGGAAGAGGACCTTGGACGCAATTACCGTTATGCACTGCCCAATAAGTTATTTGATTATATACAGTGTCGCATACCCGTTCTGTGTTCTGATCTGCCGGAGATGAAAAGGATCGTTGAAACATATGGTGTTGGTGTAGCCAGCGGGGAACGGGAGCCGGAAAAGCTGGCTGGAATGATACGGTATATGCTGGAGGAGCGGTCAAAAGGAGCATGGAGAGATGCTTTGGACAGGGCTGCAGAACAGTTATGCTGGGAAAATGAATCCCCGGTTTACATGGATGTGCTGAGCGCATGCAAAGTTTTGTCCTGAACGCAAAACAAAACCCCTTTCCTGCCGTTTTAATCCTGGATTTAAATGAAGAGAAAAGCAATGAACAGCAGGTTATTTATAATGGTATTGATCCTTGTGGCTTTACCGGTTTGGATCGGGGCTCAGGTTGCATTTATCGAAGTAGCTACCCCTGGTGAGATGGATGCGGCCCGGAAGAAAGCATCGGACCAGCAACTTATGTTGTTTGTCGATATATATGCATCCTGGTGCGGACCCTGTAAGAAGATGGACCGTGAGGTTTATACCAATGCAGATGTGGCAAATTTTATGAACGATAATTTTGTAAGTGTACGCCTGGATGGCGAAAGTGATTTTGGGCGAAAGTTTGCCAATGACCAGCAACTTGAAGGATATCCCAGTATGTTCATTTTAAGCAGGGATGGTGAACCGGTAAGTAAAGTGGTCGGTTTTACCCCGGCAGATGAGCTGGTGAAATCATTGAAGGGAAAATTGGAGGGATACAGGGCGGTGAGGAAGTACCGGACCCTGTACAGTCGTGGAACCCTTGAGGATGAAGATTTTGCCCTTTATATTGCTGCAGTGCGGAATATGGGGAACCAGGATGAAGCTGAAAAACTGGCTGCAGAATATACGGAAAGGATCGTTGGTCCCAGACTCTCAGACAATGATATCCGGGTCGTGGCTTTTTATATGGATTTGGAAGATCGATGGTGGAGTGAATTTGTTTCGGACCAGGACCGGATTCGCCGGGTATTGGGAGGAGATTATATGCTGGCCATGGAGAAAATATACAACAATACACTGGTCAGGGCAGTAGAGGAGGAAGATGTAGCTTTGATCAGCAAAATGGCCAATGAACTGGCTCCCATGGCGGCAGAAGAATCGAATACCTGGGACCTGCATGCTCTGCCATTTATTCAGTTTTACTACTATACCAGTCAGTATGATGCACTTATCTCATATGTGGATAAGCGATTTGCCTCTGACCGTAAAGATGACCATC
>JANTFK010000473.1 GCA_024763595.1 Bacteroidales bacterium
TATCCACATACCACCTTGCAGCATCTCCATGGTCCGGAAAGTTGTTATCCTGAAAATCCAGTCTTTCCGTTACCAGATGGTACCGCTCCGGATCATTTTTACGTAAAATCTGCGCTGCGGTTTCACGAATCTTTGGGTTCGGGTGAAATCCCTGGGCAATTATTTGCTGTTCGTCAAAAAAACGGGCTACCGCTCCCATTCTTTCAAGTGCACTGATCCTTATAAAATCGCCCAGTTGTATGCCATCGCGGTTAAGGATCCGTTTTATTAATGTGTCGGTCGGCAAAATATCTACCGGATACATCTCTTTGAGTTTATCGATCTTCTCTCTGACCGAAACATCATAGAAATAGGAGAGGAGAACCGACTTCAAAGGTTCACTTAAAAGCAAATCAATGGATTCAATGGCCATGCCACGGTCCTCCGATTTCCGGTCCAGGAGGCTTCCTTTGATCCGGTGAACCGAACTCCTGTCAAAAATCAAGGCCAGCAACATTAATATAACCTCATTGACTGCCCATATCTCATGCTCTATGGCGCTGGCAAGGCTTCCGCCAGGATCATCGGTACGCACGGAGATTCTGGCCGCCATATTCCATGTACCGATCTGTACCATCTTCAATATGGCATTCTGGATGAGGGCCACCTGGATATCCGAAGCCTGAAACTGAATCTCGTACAATCCCAGTACAACCGCATTGAAAACCTCCCGGTGATGATAATCCAGTTTATCTAGTAACAGTTTGACAGCTCGTTCTCCACCGATAGCCGATAACACAGACACAATCCTTTTCTGTAGTTTGATGCTGATCTCGGGTTTATGGAAGCTATTTTCCAGGTCATCAATTACCTTTTCTCCCTGCCTGACCAGTGCTGACCAGCTCACAGCATATAAGCGGGGATGATCCAGGAAATCGATGAGTTTAATCCCCTTGCCCCTGGCATCAATCATGCCAGCAGTTGAAATGGCCACCTGTTGAATTTCCGGATCTTTATCCCTGAACAGGGAAACAACTTCAGACAAATATTTACGGTTCCCCTCCTCCGCAACCTGATAGAGTGCAGCAAAGATCTGGTTACGGATCCCGGAATGAAACGCATCACCAATGATATTATCCTGTTTCGATCTTTCAACAGCAAACAAATCGAGCCGTTCCCGGATAAAAGCCTCCTGGAGGCCAAGCCTGGTTCGTAGTTTGCGATCACTCAACTGCCGAATGCGCTCCCTGACCTCCGGTGCTTTCTCACTTACAAGCAAATGATTAATGGTAAGTTCCGGAAGTCCGGGGGAGGACTGCAATATATAGTCCCATATCATCCTGCGAACCCTGCTTACCGGATGGTTGAGCATAGCCAGCTGCTGTTCCCTGGTAGTATAATGGAAGAAGTAGGGATTAAACTCCAGTAATTCCATGGGGAAGGCCGCCTTTCGCAGGTCCACTTTGACCATCTCATCCAGTCCCTGCTCCATGGGATCCCTGATGTTATCCGATTTCAGGGTTACCTGTAACATCCCGTGATAACGCTTGTACAATGCCATTCCAACAAAAAACCAGATAATGAGAAGGAGAAACAAGATATAGGTCACATGATAGACCTCCACAAAAGTGATCATAACAAAACTGGCCAGGAAAAGTGCTGAAGCGAAAACCCCAATCTGACTGAATACACCTTCAATTCCCGATTGAACATTGTAACGTTCCCTGCTGTCAAGGGACTGGTAAATGAGTTTCATGGATGGATTCTCCATGGATTCTTTCAGGGTAATGATAAAAAGTTTGGAGAGGGCCACCAGTATAAAAAAATAGGCAAATAACTGTGCCTCTCCTCCAAATCCATATCGTTCCCCTGCAATGGTCGTCATGATTGTTAACAACAATAATAAAACAGGAGCAACCAGCAGCGTCATCTTAATACCAAACCGCTTTTTGAACCACCTGAAAAGGAATCGCTTCATGATCCATGCCAAGAACATGACGAAGGCCGAAAAAAATCCCAGAAAGGCCACCAGTTCCAATCCTCCACGGAAACGGCTTTCAATGACTGAAAGAAACATATAGTGAAGTAACACGGCTGCCCCAACACCCATTACCACAAAAGCAGCCATCAACGCAGTATATTTATAAGAAAACAGCCTGAGCGGGCCCGTACTTTTCACTCTTTTCCGGAATCGCAGATCAGATCCGTCTAAGTCTGTCAGGACATAGAGTTGCGCCCCTGCTGCCACAATCAGGCTACCCATGCCCAGGTAAAGGATATCCTGTATCCTCACTCCCATTTTCACAATCACCGGAATGGTCACAAAAGCAAGGATCATTCCACCGATCAACGTTGCTTCGGTCAGCCCGGCCAGTTGTTTGATCCGGCCGGGAGACAGGTAATCCCTGACTGTTGTCGAGAAACTCAACAATGTGATCGTGATAAATGGTCCGGCCAGGATAAAGGTGATAAAATCCAGGTAACGGGTTTCCAAAAGGCGTGAACCTATCAGCAGCACCAGTGTCATCATGATCACTGCCACCAGGTTCACGATCCCATACGAGCGCATCCCCAGTTGCTTGCTAAAATAGCTGTATATCGTCGTTATAAGGATTCCGGCAGCCCCTGAGATCATCATGGCCTGGGGAACCTTATCTGCTCCGAATGTTTCAATGAAAACGGTATTGGCTACAAGCTCCAGTGAGCCCACAAAGACCCCTGTTGCACCTGCCTGCAGCAGCAATGCCCCGATCATGGACCTGTCTCCCTGCGCAATCTGCAAACGTTTTCCAATTCCCGTTTTCATCGATGATACAATTAAGAGAATAATTGAATACCTTTTGCAACAAATAATGAACAGGCCATGGGTTGTCCGACCCCCAGAAAGCGTTGTAAAATATTGAAATTACACGCATCAAGCTG
>JANTFK010000474.1 GCA_024763595.1 Bacteroidales bacterium
AAGCGGTGATCCCCGTTACCCGGATGCATGGAAAAAGATCGAATCGAGGGTTACCGGGAGGGCGCTTTCTTTTCTTGAAAAAGCGCCCTTCAGCAACCTGACCGTAATGCACACTGTGCTGTCAGGGATCCCGGCAGGTACGGTGGTTCATCTGGGAAACAGTGCCCCGGTACGATATTCCCAGCTGTTACCTGCCAGGGCCGGCCTGCGTTATTTTGCCAACCGGGGCACTTCCGGTATCGACGGAGTGCTTTCCACAGCTGTGGGAGCGGCCATGGTATCCGATGCCGGTCATCTGCTGGTGTTGGGTGACCTGAGTTTTGTTTATGATTCCAATGCGCTCTGGAACAAAGCGTTCCCGGATAACCTGAACATTGTGGTAATCAATGACGGAGGAGGCGGTATCTTCAGGTTGCTGGACGGGCCCGGCCGGATGGCGTTCTTCGAGGAGTTCAGCGTGACGCACCATCCTGTTTCACTGGAATTGCTTTCCCAGTCATTCGGGAGAAATTTCTTAAGGGCCCGCAACATGGCGGAACTCACCCGTATGATGGATGGGATGTTCCAATCGGGTCCTGGCGGAACCATCCTGGAGGCGGATACCACAGAGAGTGAAAATAGTCTTATCTTTAAACAGTTTTTCAGTTTAAATCAGTAAGATCCTATGCAGCATCGAGAATGGAAACCCATCAGGGAATTTGAGGAGATCCGGTTTGATTATTTTGAAGGGATCGCCAGGATCACCATTAACCGGCCGCGCTATTACAATGCATTTACCCCCGATACCACCAGGGAAATGAGTGAAGCGCTGGTGCTATGCAGGGAGATGGCCGACGTGCGGGTGGTCATTCTTACTGGGGAGGGTGATAAGGCTTTCTGCAGCGGAGGTGACCAGCATGTGAAGAGTTTTGCCGGCTATGTGGGTAAGGACGGTGTCCCCAGGCTCAATATACTGGATGTACAGCGCCAGATCAGGAGCCTTCCGAAGCCTGTTATTGCCATGGTCAACGGGTATGCCATTGGTGGCGGGCATGTACTGCATGTGGTTTGCGATTTGTCCATAGCTGCAGAGAGCGCAAGATTCGGACAAACAGGACCGAAGGTAGGGAGTTTTGATGCAGGATTCGGATCCTCTTTCCTGGCCAGGCACGTGGGACAAAAAAAGGCCCGGGAGATCTGGTTCCTGTGTGAGCAGTACACTGCAGCGGAGGCCCTGGAGATGGGGCTGGTGAATAAGGTGGTTCCGCTGGAACAACTGGAAGATACCACGGTGGAGTGGTGCAGGAAGATCATGCGGCACAGCCCCATTGCCCTGCGCATGATCAAAGCAGGCCTGAATGCTGAGCTGGACGGACAGGCAGGTATCCAGGAGTTGGCCGGGAATGCGACCATGCTCTACTACATGACCGGTGAGGCACAGGAGGGTAAAAACGCTTTTCTGGAAAAACGGGATCCTGACTGGGATCAGTTTCCCAGGCTGCCATAACTATGGAACACATGAAACGAGCATGCGCTTTTTTAATCATCACCTCACAAAAAAGTATGATTAAAATGTCTATTTTGACCCCATGAAAACATCCCGGATATGGATCAAAGCATTCCGTTTACGGACGCTGCCGCTGGCACTTTCCGCTACCAGCCTCGGCAGTTTCCTGGGATTTGCCGAGAACAGGTTCAGGTGGGGTGTCTTTATTTTTGGAACACTGACCTCCCTTTTCCTTCAGGTACTTTCAAACCTGGCCAATGATTATGGGGATGCACAGAAGGGAACCGATAATGAGCACCGGCTGGGCCCCCTCCGGGTAACACAGGCCGGACTGGTAACCCACCGTGAGATGCGGCTGATGATCGGGCTGTTTGTGTTGCTGAGCCTGGTCTCCGGCACACTGCTCATCTGGTCCGGATTAAGGGGTGGTAACCTCCTGCTGATCGCACTCTTTTTCATCCTGGGTGTCTCTGCCATTTTTGCTGCGGTAAAATATGTCATTGGAAAGCGCTCGTACGGGTACATGGGCTTCGGGGATATCATGGTATTTATCTATTTTGGGGTCCTGGGAGTGGCAGGGACCTACTTTTTGCATACCCAGTCCTTTCATCTTTCCATCCTGTTACCCGCCTCGTCGGTGGGGCTCTTCAGTGCAGGTGTCCTGAACCTGAATAACCTGCGGGATCATGAGAATGATGCTTTGAACGGAAAGAACACACTGGTGGTACGCATGGGGGTCCGCTGGGCCAAGGTTTATCATGTGGTATTGTTGTTTACTGCTCTCATACTGGCTGTGGTTTATACCCTGATGCATTTCGACTCCTATTACCAGCTCATATTCCTGCTCCCGCTGCCCCTGTTGATATCGGATATTAATAAGGTGATTACCAACACGGTCCCCATTGAACTGAACGAAGAGCTGAAAAAACTGGCGGTGGCCACTTTACTCTTCTCCATCTCTTTCGGACTTGGACTTGTACTTTAAATGTTTCAGGCAAATTATATTACACGTCCCCTGCAGTTCAAACGCCCTGCAGGCACTTCCCGCGGGGTACTGCACCGGAAACCGTGCTGGTATCTTCAGATTACGGCTTCTAACGGGTTAAGCGGGATCGGGGAGGTCTCCTTTATTCCGGGGCTCAGCGTGGAGGATCCCGGGGAAATGGTGATGAACCTGGACCGGATTTGCACCCTGATCAACAAGGGAGGGATGGATTCCCGGGGATTGCATCTGCAGGAATCGTTTAGGCAGATGCCCGGTGTGCAGTTTGCACTGGAGACAGCCATAAAGGACCTGGAAGGCGGAGGGAAGCGGATCCTGTATCCATCCGGTTTCACAGCGGGAACCGAAGGCATATCCACCAACGGACTGATCTGGATGGG
>JANTFK010000475.1 GCA_024763595.1 Bacteroidales bacterium
TTTATGGCATAGGATGTGCAACCTTCAGGCAAAGGGCACATGCGGTAGTATCTGCCATAGACGATTACCTGGATGATTTCTGCCGGGATAAAGATGTCAGTAATATTGAGGATATCTGGCAAACGGCCTATGTGAGCTCGTATTGGCGGAATGGACCGGTGCTGAACAATGCCCTCAGTGGTCTGAACCAGGCCCTGTGGGATATAAAAGGCAAAATGGCCGGGATGCCGGTCTACCAGCTGCTGGGAGGAAAAACACGGTTTGCGGTGGATACTTATACCCATGCTTCGGGTCCCACACCCGGGGCGGTCATGGATGATGTGGCCAAATACAGGGAGCAGGGATACAGGCATATACGCATTCAGCTGGGGGGATATGGTTCAACCCACCTTTCCAAAACAACAGTCTATAAGCAATATGGATTTGGTCATCCCGACGATAATACACTGGATGCCCAGGCCTATAAAAGAGGTGTAATCAGGATGTTCCGAATGGCCAGACAAAGATTCGGAGATGATATTGAATTCCTCCATGATGTACATGAACGAATCGAACCCTTGGATGCTATCGATTTGATAAAAAGGCTGGAAGAGTACAGGCCATTTTTCATTGAAGATCCGTTTTCCCCGGAAAACATGGGGTGGTTCAAGATGTTGCGCCAGCAAAGTGCAGTACCCATTGCCATGGGTGAGTTGTTCAATAACCCGCATGAATGGATAGAACCCGTAAGCCGGCGACTGTACGATTTTATACGCATCCATATCTCCCAGATAGGAGGGATCACACCTGCTATGAAGGTGGCAAGACTGGGGGAATGGTTCAATGTAAAAACAGCATGGCACGGTCCGGGCGATACCTCTCCGGTCGGTCATGCAGCGAATGCACATATTGATCTGGCCATCTGGAACTTTGGCATTCAGGAGGCGGTTCACTTCAATGAACTCACCAGGGAGATCTTCCCGGGGACACCCACCATTGAGAACGGGTATATGTTTGTTAATGAGGCACCCGGATTGGGAATAGAGATTGATGAAGAAAAGGCAAAAAAATATGCTTTGCCCCACTTCAATTACAACTGGACACAGGTCAGGAAAGCAGATGGTACCCCGGTCAGGCCCTGATACAGAACTGGTGTACCAGTCAGGCCCTTCAATCGTTCAGATACATCTATTAAATTTAAAAACAAATGGAAAACAGAAGAGATTTTATTAAAACATCGGCCCTTCTCGGAGCATTTGGACTGCTGCACCAATGGGCTTCGGCCCTTCCTGAATCCGATCAGCATGGAAGCATACTGCCCCGGCGCCGTCTGACCAGGAACGGTGAGAAGGTCACCGCATTCTGTCTGGGCGGCTGGCATCTGGGAAATACCGGCAACCCGGCAGTTGCTGAAGAAATGGTAGAGATCTCTATGGATATGGGTGTAAGATTTTACGATACTGCAAGGGGATACCAGAGGGGTGGGTCGGAGGAAATAATGGGGCGTTTCCTGGTACCAAAGTACAGGGACAAAATATTCCTGATGACCAAGAGCCATGCAAAGACCGGGACTGAAGCAAAAAAGCACCTCCAACTTTCGCTTAAGGCCCTGAAAACAGATCAGCTGGACCTGTGGCAGATACATGTTATGACAAATCCTGAAGATGTCGACAAGCGAATCGATAACGGCGTACTGGATGTATTCCTGGAGGCAAAAGCAAAAGGATTGACACGCTACATTGGATTCACAGGCCACACCAGTCCGGTTACCCACCTCTATTTTCTGAAACGGCTTGATGAAATGGGACTGGATCTGGATACCTGTCAGATGCCCCTGAATGTACTCGATCCCGGCTTTGAATCTTTCCAGAAAAAAGTACTGCCGGTACTGCTCGAGAAAGAATACGGTGTCCTGGCAATGAAAACCATGAGCGGTGGAAGCATCATGGGCAGGCGCATTGACACCACACCCGATTGGATCAAAACAGAAATGATCCCGGATGTGGTCAGGGAAACCGGTATCAGCCTCGCGGAACTGCATCAATACGTTTATGCATTGCCGGTTTCATCCCTGGTCAGCGGATGCAACAACCCGGATCAACTGAAACATAATATCGGGGTGCTGCAAAACCTCAAAAAGCTCAGCGCGTCCGACATGCAAAGGCTTGAAAAACTCGTTGAACCATTTGCCGGATTGATTGTTGAGAACTACAAACGGGTACTTGATTGAAACAACTTCTTATTAAAGACTTTGCATCTGGGATAAGAAATTTGATTATTATTGAAGTCTGGTTATTATTATTCGTTTAATTCAAACATTATGAACAGGACAGCATTGTTTTACAGCCCGGAAGGCGGAAACGTAAATAGCGTAGCCAATAAGCTGGGAGAAATGATCGGGAACGACAAAGTTGATATAATTCCGGTTAAAGAAGCTGGTAAAGGAGATTTAGATAAATACAATCAGATTATTCTTGTTGGTTCTACGGTTGGAGCTGATCATTGGAATAACGAAATTGTTGTGGATGAGTGGCCTGAGTTTTTCACAAAGATGAAGGAAATTAATTTTGAGAAAAAAAAGGTTGCTATTGTGGGACTTGGAAACAGTGTTCTGTATCCTGAACACTTTGCGGATGGAATGGCGGTTCTTTATGATGTAATCAAAAAGCAAAATGCTAAAGTATTCGGTTTTGTGGATGCGAAAGATTATGATTTTACAGATTCGGAAGCAGTAAATGATGACGGTTTTTTCTGTGGTTTACCCATTGATGAAGACAATGAATCAGAACTAACTTCCGAAAGATTAGAAAAATGGATCTCCGTCTTAAAATCTGATTTTGAGTTTTAATACCCACAAGTACCCCATCAGAGTACTCACGAGACCATTT
>JANTFK010000476.1 GCA_024763595.1 Bacteroidales bacterium
GAGCTGAAACGCAGAAGAGTATTTCGGGGTATTGTAGTGTACGGAGCGTCAACCCTGATTCTGTTAGAAGCCGCCAATAATATCTGTAATGTATTTGGCAGTGATGCGGTTCCTAAGAAAAAGTTCTGTTGCTGGGAATAGGGTTTATTGGTTCCTTATGGTTCTCCTGGATTTATGATATCACTCCCGGCGGAATCGTAAAGACAGAACCATACATAGATGAGAAGGTTCCGATCCCCCGGAAAAAGCTGAAAACCCACCAGGCCACAACCTTTATCAGTATAGCCATCATCATTGTACTGTTAACTTACCGGCTTATCGATCATGCCAGGTCAAAACAGATCGCCAGCCTGGAAAAAACCATTGCGGTCCTGCCGTTTTATGACCCGGGACTGGAATACCAGCAAATCAGGAATTTTGAATTCATTGGCCATGAGATCACCTCCTGCCTGTTAAAAGTCAAAGATTACAAAGTGATCCCCTGGGAGGATGCCAGAAAGTATTCCCGCACCAATAAAAATTATACAAAAATGGGAGATGATCTGTCGGCAGCAATCCTGGTCGACTGGAAACCCAATGAAACCACGGCTGAAAAGCTTCTGTCGGTTGATCTGATCGCTGTGGAAGATGAGAGCCTGCTATGGTCCGAGAATTTCAGGATAAAAGGCAACTGGTCAGCGTCAGAAATATTTAAATGCAGCCGCAGGATCTCCAGAATGATCAATAAAACGCTGAGAGTCTATCTGACATTGGAAGAAAAGGCCCGGGTCTATCAGCAACCTGTTTCAGCCCAGGCAAGCATGTATGCTACCATTGGAAGGTCCGTGACCAATGATGCACTGGAAATTGCACAAACCGGAGAGTTATCCGGTGATACATTAAAAAATGAATACATTGATTCCATCAGTTTTAATCGCGCCATAAATTATTTTACGGAAGCTCTTCAAACATATCCTGATTATGCCATAGCTTATGCCGAACGTGCGAAAGCAAAACTCTGGGGAATTAAGACCGGGTACTTTGACAGGAATATCCTGGATGAATGTGAAAAGGATATTCTGAAAGCATTTGAATTGAACCCAGATCTCCCGGAAGCACATGTTGCCATGGGTTACTATTATTTTTACGGGATGGGTGACTATATGCTTGCCCTTACTTCTCTGGAAAAGGCAGTGGAACTCAGGCCTGATAACAGTGAATATCTTTTCCATTTGTCCCGTGTCCATTTTTCGCTTGGAAACTGGGATGAGTTACAGTTCCTGAGCGATAAAGTGTTCGATTCAAATCCCCGTAACGTATTATACTTAACCAATCTGGGGATTTCTTATATCTATTTACATGATGTTGTGAAATCCCTCCAATGCCAGGACCGGGCCATTGAGCTTAAACCAGCCTGGCTTGCTCCATATTACAATAAATCCATTGCTTTGCTCGCCATTGGAGATCTGCAAGAGGCAAAAAAGGTAATGCTGGAAGCTGAAAAAAAAACACATAAAAGATTAAATAGAAGAATCGCACAACTGTATTTGTATGAAGGGGATTACATCAGGGCCATAGACAGGATTGAAAAACCCAGAAATACAGAAGCCAGTGATTTCGGAGAAAACGAAGGGGACATTGCCCTGACCAGAGCAACCATCTATAAATATGCAGGACAATCAACAAAGTCCATGGGAAATTATAAGATCGCACTAAAATTCTTCATTCAACAGGTAATGTTCAATCCCCGGAATGGCTTTGACCTTACTAAACTGGGCATTGCTTATGCAGGACTGGGAATGAAACAGGAAGCCATTAAATGTGGTCAGGAAGCCCTGAAATTGATGATCAAGCAAGAAAATCCTATTTATGATCCCTACATACTCTATAATATGGCTGTACTTTTTAATATGGTGGGAGAAGACAGTACCTCTCTTCAAATTATTAATGATCTGCTTCACCGGAAATCTCCCTTTACTATTGAATCAATGAAGCTTGATCCGGACCTTAAATATCTGGTAAATAACTCCGGATTTGCACTATTAAACCATTAAACGCAACATTATGGAAAATGAACAAAGGAAACCGGGAATCGATCCCCCACCCATTTGGGTGATGAATCCTGAAGATTTTGAAATGGCTGAAAGACTGCCTAAAGATCTGCTGATAAAAATCCTTAAACTTGAATCAAATTTTTATGAGGAGATGCATCATTCCAGGTTGAAGCTCTGCAAGAATATTGAAAAGATCATTCACAAGGGAATATAGCAGTTGCAAATTCATAAGCTGTCATGAGAAAAGGTCCTGTTGTTTTTATCGCTTTTGAAGAGCGTGAAAACCTGGGCATTGGATACTTATGTTCCGTGCTTGCTCATGCTGGATACCCGACAAAGATCATCGATTTCAGAACTGACAAAACAGAGATTCTGGAAAAATTGCATCAATGGGATCCTGTTTTGGTGGGATTTTCTGTCATATTTGAAACCCATATTTATCAGTTCAGCAACCTGATTGAGTATCTCAGAATGCAGGGTATCCATTGCCATTTTACAGCAGGGGGACACTATGCCAGCCTGAGACCCGAAGAACTTTTCGATTTTGCACCTTCTCTTAATTCGATTGTGCGGTTTGAAGGGGAACACACACTGATTTCGTTAGTCAGCAGTTTACACTCAGGTACCAACTGGAAAAAGCTCACCGGCATTTCTTTTAAAAAGCATGACCATATTGAGCATAATCCGCTTCGGCACATGGAACCGGATCTCGACAGGTTTCCTTTTCCCATCCGTTCAAAAATAAAAGCATATGCCCTGGGTAAAAAATACACTATTTTAATTGCCGGCAGGGGATGTATCTATAACTGCATCTTTTGTGATATCAGGGAATTT
>JANTFK010000477.1 GCA_024763595.1 Bacteroidales bacterium
CCCGGATTTACCCGGCTTGAAAAAGCCCGGAAAGCTGCTTTTGAAATACACCGTTTACTGGTCGACAACGACATGAGACAGGTACAGGTAATCAACAGTGGCGTGGAGCAGGAAGAGTGCCTTGCTTATGCAGAAGGGCTAGCCCTGTCCAATTACCAGTTCCTGAAATACCGTTCAGAAGCCAGTGAAGTGAAACATGCACTGGAGGAGATTCATCTGGTGGACACCCGGCTTGGCGATGATCAGGTTGAACAGCTCAACAACCTGGTAAAAGCTGTGTTTCTCACCCGTAATCTGATCAATGAACCCCTCTCATACTTAACTGCCGGGCAGCTTGCCGCCGATATAGCAACAATGGGTGAAGAGGCCGGTTTTTCCGTTGAGGTATTCAATAAAAAAAAGATTGAATCCCTGAAAATGGGAGGTATTCTGGCTGTAAACAGGGGAAGTGTGGATCCTCCAACTTTTTCGATCCTTACCTGGAAACCTGAAAAGGCGGTGAACAGTCGCCCCATTGTCCTGGTGGGTAAAGGAGTGGTCTTTGATACAGGCGGTCTCAGCCTGAAGCCAACTCCCGACTCCATGGACCATATGAAAAGTGATATGGGAGGTGCCGCTGCGGTTGCAGGTGCATTTTATGCGCTGGCATCCAATAAAATACCGGTTTGGGTAGTGGGATTGATCCCGGCCACTGATAATCGTCCCGACGGAAACGCCTATGTGCCTGGCGACGTGGTTACCATGTATGACGGCACTACGGTGGAGGTGCTGAACACCGATGCCGAGGGCAGAATGTTGCTTGCCGATGCATTGAGTTATGCAAAACAATATGATCCGGAACTGGTCATTGAGTTGTCCACGCTTACTGGCTCGGCCCAGATGGCCATTGGCAATCTTGGGATCGCAGGCATGGGCAATGCCAGCCGTGAAGTAATGGAGGAGCTGAAGGAGAGTGGAGAATATTGTGCCGAAAAAATAGTCGAGTTTCCATTCTGGGATGAATACAGGGAAATGCTGAAATCGGATGTGGCAGATTTGAAAAATATTGGAGGAAAATTTGCAGGAGCTATCACAGCCGGTAAATTCCTGGAACATTTTACCGATTATCCCTATATCCATCTGGATATTGCAGGACCTGCCTTCAATAAGCTTCCTTTCAATTACCGGGGTACAGGAGGTAGTGGTGTGGGTGTCAGAATCCTGCACAATTTTTTACTTAACCGGTCACTTTAATCATCAAACAGATGCAGAAAAAACTCAAATTAGGCATTTCACAGGGCGATGTCAACAGCATCAGTTATGAGGTAATTATGAAAACACTGATGGATAACCGCATCACTGAAATCTGCACACCCATTATCTTTGGTTCGCCCAAGGTAGCTGCCTACCACCGTAAAGCACTCAATCTGGGTAACTTTACACCTTCGTCCATCAATTCGCCGGATGAAACCAAAGACAACAGGGTAAATATCATTAATTGCGTGGATGATAATATCCGTGTGGAACTCGGTAAATCGACTGAAAGTGCCGGGATCGCATCTTACGCAGCACTGAAAGCGGCAACCGATGCCCTGGAATCGGGAAAGATCGATGCCCTGGTTACCGGACCGGTTAATAAACAGAACATCCAGCAGGCTGAGTTTAATTACAGCGGGCATACGGAATACCTGCAGGCGCGTTTCAAAACCGGGGAAGTGATGATGCTGCTGGTTGGAGACCTGATGAAGGTAGGACTGGTTACCGGACATGTCCCCCTGGCTGACCTGCATTCCCTGATCAACACGGAGCTGATTGTTGAAAAGTTGAAGATCCTCTCCCGGTCACTCCTCAAGGATTTCGGGATCAGGAACCCCACCATTGCCGTATTGAGTCTCAATCCGCATGCAGGTGATGACGGGTTGCTTGGAGCCGAGGAACAGGAAGTGATCATTCCGGCTATAGACAAGGCAAAAAAGATGAGTATTTCAGCTTTCGGTCCTTTCTCTTCAGATGGATTTTTCGGTGCAGGGCGCTTTGTTCATTTCGATGCTGTGTTGGCCATGTATCACGACCAGGGCCTGACTCCTTTTAAAGCCCTCTGCATGGAGAATGGGGTGAATTACACAGCAGGATTACCGGTGGTGAGGACCAGTCCCGCCCACGGAACCGCTTTTGAACTGGCCGGTAAGAATGAAGCTTCATCCGCCTCGTTCCGCAACGCCATCTACCTGGCCATTGATGTGCTGCGAAACCGGGAATTATATAAGGATATTACCAGGGACCCTTTACCCACCGGAAAATTCACAACAGGCGTAAAGGATGATTCTGGTGGGGCGATGGATGCATCTTAGGAAGTGAGGATGTATCCCGGGAAGATAAAGTAGAATCTATGCAATCAGTTCACGGTATGCTTCTGCCGAAAGGAGGTCATCCAGTTGAGCGGAATTACTGACCTTTATTCTGATCATCCAGCCATCTCCGAAAGGATCTGAGTTGACCAGTTCAGGAGTATCCTCCAGTGACGGATTGACTTCAAGCACTTCCCCGTCAGCGGGCATATAGAGGTCCGACACGGTTTTTACAGCCTCAATGGTGCCAAAAGTATCCCCTTTGGACAGGGTTTCACCCGCTGTTTCAATTTCCACAAAAACCACATCACCCAGTTCACCCTGGGCAAAATCGGTTACCCCGATCACAAGCTCATCACCTTCCTGGCGGATCCACTCATGTTCGGTAGTGTACTTCAATTCATCAGGAACATTCATAAGATATAGGTTAATAAAACAACTTCGAATGTACAATTTTCAGACCAGTTAACTGCTGTTTTAGATCATAAAAATAGCCTACAGGGTAAAGGTCATGCTAAATCCGACATTGTAATTTGCATT
>JANTFK010000478.1 GCA_024763595.1 Bacteroidales bacterium
CAGCAACCATGGTTACTTTTACGTAATCCAGGGTCAGATCAACCGGTCCTTCCGAATAGAGCAGGCATTTATCAGTTTCCAGCCGGAGGTATCTGCCGGGCAATGCAGGATCATCAATCTTTTCCGGGGTTGAGATGATGTAGCTGGAGATCTCAGGATCATAGAGCAGGATACCGCTTGCTGATGTGATGGGTAGGTCAAAATAGTCTTTCCGGCCGGTCAGGAATGTGGAGAAGATATGGATGGAATCATGTGTGATCATGGAGCCTGCAAAAATTTTGTTCAGCGCCATATTTTGCATCTGTTCCGGTATGGGTATCCGGATATCTTTCGGGTCGATGAGCGTGGTAATACGTAACCAGTCGCGCCCTATCGGACAGTCGTGCACAGTCCTCAAACCACCATCGAAGGTAAGGAAAGGCGCGGAGGCTGACAGGGAAACATCTCCCTTGAAATCGAAGAACGGACTGAGCATAAAAGGATCATCATCCAGGATCTCGCCGATGGCACGCATTTCGGATGTAGTATCGACCCAGATTTTTTTAAAATAGAGTTGATGGCTGTTACCAAAATCATCATGATAATCATAGTATCCGGTACCTGAAAAATCCATGGCTCCGTCAATCAAGACGGAGGAATTGTATATCAGATGTTGCCTGCTGGTCTTGCTGGCAACGATCTTTGCATTTTCCAGCAGGTTCATGGTAGCCTGAGCCCCCACCTCTATCCTGCCTCCATCTGGAATAATATAGACATCCGCCACCTCGATGAAAGGAACCCGGCTTGCACGGAGCATCCTGGTCGTGTAATTATAGGTGGCAAAAGGTGCTGAAAAATGGAGGCTATCCTGCCTGGGATGTACAGAAAGATAGGTAGGAAACGTTCCGGTAGCGGAATCAATAAGGATACGCAGACTATCCTCTGGAGGGAGTGGACTTTGCCCATCCGGGACCAGGGGAACAAGGGGATCTAAACTGATTAACAGGCTGCTGTCGGGGACGATTTTACCGCTGGCCATGGCGACCTCGTTCCGGTCCATATACCATATCAGATGGTTCAACCTGGTTTCATACAGATTATAGGGAAAGGTAATCAATGTGGCATCACCGTTGGCCCAGAACTCGCCAATGCGTCTGTTAAGGTCCACATGCATATTAACATCGTTTGTCTGAAACGGGAACTCATCTACGGTATGATCCTTTAATTCAACCCCTGCAGAATCTGACTGGATGGTCCGGGATCCATACCTGAACAGATCGGATGCAAAGCGTGCCTCAGGCAGGGCCAATACCCCGTTTCCGGAAAGTCCGGCAGGTCGAAGTGCCAGGTCTCCCCCATGATAAATGCTATCCGAAAAGATCCTGAAGGTCTCTTTCACACGCGCTATCTTCATGACTTCTTCCGCCGGTATCAGCTTGATGTCGGCCACCGTATTCTCCACAAAGGGGAAAGCACGCTCTTCCAGTCTCTCCCTGATCAGGAATCGCCTCGAGCGTGCCATCAGGGAATCGGGGTGCATCAAAAATTCATCCGACCAGGTAGTGGATGTGAGATAGTCAAATGAACCATACCCCCACAACCCCTTATTACTCATTTCCAGGTCATTATAGAAAGTCCCCAGACCTCCGTAAAGGGGAATGCCCTCCCCGGGGGCCTCCAGGTAAAATCCCAGAGAGTTATCATCCCTGAGTGACATTTCCAGTTCAAGGGTTGGCAGGATTCCGGCGGAGACAAATGTCCCCCTTGGCCTGAGTCCTTCCGGTTTGAAATTATCCAGGCTGTCAATGGTAAAGGGTTTCAGTTTAAAGTAAAAGGTCTCTCGGTCATAGACTCCTCCCTGGATATTCTCATGATCGAAATAAATGTAGGAACCTGTTTTGCTTGTAAAAATGGGATACTCCGGCGTATATTTCTGTCCCGATTTATTCTGTGGTTCATCAATCAACAACTCACCAACCATATCCTCAATGGCATTGTCGATCATGATCTGGAGGAGGTTGCCATGCTGATTTACCTGTCCCGTAAAAATCGACATCTGGAGCGAATCAATATTCTGAAGATCTATCTTGAAACTATCATAATCAAAGAAGAAATTATCACCGGTGAAACGGAACTGCCCGGCATCAACCACTCCGTCAAACTGGAAACTTCTGTTCTTTTTCATCACAATGGTGGTTTCATCCGGTATCAATTTCACATTCTGGGAATCACTCAGGAAAATAACCGGGATCCCTGCAATGGTCAGGTCACGGGAATAGAGGTCCAGCCGGGCATTGGCTCTTCTTGTTGTCCTGGATATAAACCGTATCACATCGTAATCCCGCTGTCTCATTGAAGCTGTTATATAGTCAAACAGTTTCTGCCGCAGCGTAATCATATCAGAGGCATCATCGTAATAGACAAACCCCAGCTTCGACAGGCTCATTAGCTGATGACGCACCTGGTAGAGTGAATAACCCAAATAATTCGCATAATTAGGAAGGGCAAAGGTTCTGCCTCCCAACATATTGGAATAGGTATAGAGCTGAGCCAGCGGATGAACATAATCCATCCCCTGCAATTTCTCATAAAAATCGTAGTCAAAATAGGTGTTTGATTCAAATGTGGCCCGGCCGATGGAAGAACCCTGCATGGCCTGAAACTTCATGACAGGTTCACTCCTTTTCCAGAACAGTTCATCAAAATTCATATCAATGTTGTGAAAGGAGTTGGAATAAGGGCCCATCGATTTATAATCCTGCGTCTGATTTAGTCTGAGTTCATCTTTTGCCACATCAAACGAAAGCTGCAGATCAGGATGATAGATGGAATCAACACCCAGATAGATGGAAACGGATGCATGCTGCGA
>JANTFK010000479.1 GCA_024763595.1 Bacteroidales bacterium
ATAAATTTACATGCAAAAACTAAATTTTTTTGATTGTAACTGTTCCGTTGGTCGGGTGGCTTATCCGCATCTTCATGATATTCCTGATGTGGAAGGATTGCTCCAGGAGATAGATGACTTTATGAAAGTCATAAAGAAATTTGATTGGTATGCAAGATTCTCTACCGCTCAGCTACCGGGCCGTCCGGTGTAATGCGGAACTTGTCGGCTTGTATCCAGGTTGGATTGCTCCAGCCGGTGTGGCCCGCGATGAACACCCGGCTATCCTTAAGTTCGACCATGGTTGCCATACCGCTTACTGGTATGCGCCTTTTCCTGGTCCAGCTCTTCCCGCCGTCAAAGGTGATGCGTACTGAGTTCCCGAGGTAGTCGCGCGAGGCCAGCACGATCGCGCCCGAGGAGTGGTTGAGTAGATTGGGGCATTCCCCTGACACCGACGATTCTTTTAGCTCAGACCAGGTCAGGCCTCCATCCGTTGAAGTGGCAGTCCACATAAATCTTCCCCGCAACGTCCGGCTGAAGGACACAAGCTTTCCCGGTTCGGGTTCAGCAACCATACACTCATTGGTGTCAAACTTGTCGGTATCAATTAAAATAGGTGCTCCCCAGCTCTTGCCATCATCGGTTGAGCGCACCACAAACGACTGGTCGCGGCGTGTGTCGTTGTTCATAATCTCTGCTCCCGGCATCAGCTCAAATCTGTAACCTGTCATCAGCACAGTTCCGTCACTGATCCGGAAGGGTACGGAGTATAAGTAAAATCCCCTCCACCCGTATTCATGTGACAACCTGCCATTAAACTTCAGGTCCTCCATCTCGCTCCAGGTGTTCCCATTGTCGGTCGATTGCATGTGGATATGTCTATACATGGCCTGCTGCTGCTCATCTTTCTCTTTTGTCATCGTGCCGATGAATGACCAAGAACCATCCTTATGGCCATAAACACTGCCATATATTTTATACCCCTCCCTGATACAAATAATTTTAGGCTCACTCCAGGTTTTTCCTTCGTCGGCAGAGAACGTGAAAGCAGGACTTTCATTTTTTCCCCGCCATGTTGCCGGGGGGCCATCTTTGGTCCGGGTGAACGTGATAACAATTTTACCATCCGGCATCCGGCTAAGTAATGGATTGCCGTACCAGCCCCCTACACGGTGTCGTGGAACCGGATAGGTAACGAAACCCGAGTAGTCGACTGCCTGCCACCGCTCTTTGGTTGTCAGTGCCTGACGCGCTTGAAGTTGATAGTCTGTTATCTTGATGGGCGCAGACACTCCGGCAATGATGCCCGTTGCACCGTACGAGTACGTATCGTCCTCAACGCTGAACACCTCGGTCCCGTCCATGAATACGGTAATTCTGGGTCCGGCTGTCTTTACCCTTAGCGTAGCCGGCTCTGGACTGGTCTTCTCCCACCCCTTACGGTCGGTGAACTGTGCGTGAATGACTTCATCCGGCATTACCGAATGCGGTGCAAATCCGACGGCCAGTTCTGTGCCATAACCAGATTCATCATTCACCATGAGCGATACCCTGTAATCGTGACCTTTTCGGCCCATATCAAACACTTCAACGGTGTAACCTCGCACGTTGTCAAGGGCCCTGAAGACAATTCCACAACCGCCACCTGGAGCGTAATATTGCTGCAGGGTGATTGAGACGTCTATGTCGGTGAAAAAGTCCACTGTAGGAAATGCGTATTCCCAGCGATACCGCATCTCAGGGTGCTCATCAAACAGTGCGTAATCAGCGTACAAGGCGGGCATGTCTTCTCCCCGGTCCAACAAAGGATTGGCATACATGGGTGAATACAGAACACCATTGATTTCTTTCCACGTTGATCTGCCTGAAAAGGTCCATGCGTTCTCTCTTCCATTCAATCGGGTGTCCACCTCAACAAATGCGATCTTCTTGCATGATATTAAAAATAGCATTCCCAGCGTAAATAAAATCAAACCTGTTTTTTTCATAAAAATCATTTCTGTACATCGTTTTTTAACGCGGATCGTTACCCTCGTTGATTCATTATTTTATTTCAAATCTATCGCCATCTTTTCGTAAATAAAATTGTGCCGTTTGTTCCATGCCGTCACTGTTTTTCTAACTAACCTGATCATTCCATCTTTGTCAGATTTTACAGTTACGTTTGCTTTTTTCAGTAGTTTTAAGGTCTCCAAAAAGGAAGATATTTCCGCTATACAGGAAATCATGGCTTAACTGCCTCACTTTCAATTCTGTACCGGATGGTATACCTTCGAATTTAAGAATAGCATCTGTTTTCCGGTATTTTTCAATATCCTTGTCAATCTTAGCCTGAACTTCGGGATTCCAAAGTTTCCAGTAAGCTTCACTCATCACTTTATTTTCATCTGATCCATCTCCACTTGGGCCTTGATGTTCATACTTATCTTTTGCTGACAATAAAATAAAGCAAATCACCGATATGTTGAAAATACTAAATATATTTCAGAGAACATCTCTTTTCAATATGCTCTTGTCGTTTAATCCGCTCCTTAAAAAGACCTTTTGATCTTAGCTTAGACACCTTTGTTTGTAATACTAACTTAAACAGTGAAGTATTTGTGAATAACCGCCGGATTTTACTACTTTAAGGATCAGTTAAACAATTAGAAAAGCGGAGGAGTTTAATGAAAAAATTAAGGGTCTGCATCCCACATTGTATGTATACTTTGTTGTTTTGTTCTTTTCTCTTTTCATGCGCCAGCAAAGTTGAGAAAGAGCCAATAGATTTGCTGGGATTCAATACAAAGGTGGAGGTTGTTCTGCAACATGACGAGGATGATTATATCTGGTTTCATCCGCGTGTA
>JANTFK010000480.1 GCA_024763595.1 Bacteroidales bacterium
GATGAAAGGTCCTGATGACAACCTCTTCACCTGTAACCGGATGCTCCGGTATATGGTACAACCGGAAGTGGTAAAACCCGGTTAGAATATCATAAATGTTCTTTGAAACAGTTTGTTTACCGGAGATTCGACTGTACACAATCGTTGAATCTGGTCTGGAGCAATGATCAAAGACCAGCTCATTGCTCATATTGTTCCTGCCGTCCCTGAGGCTGCAACTTGAGAAAATGGGCAGAGCGGTGACCGGATCCATACAACTTACCAGGTAATAATGCATATTCCTGAATATTTTCATCAGGCCGTCACTTTGGGCCTCGGCCCTTATCAGCACTCCCGCGCCGGTGGAATCTTCTGTCATGAGAATAGTTGCAGATCCGATGGAAAAAATACCGTACTTAAGCCTGTACCGCATGGTTTCACCACAATAAGCCGGGGGTTGCTGAGAAATCCCCTGTGAAGCCGCATCCGGTAAAACAATGAACAGAAAAGAAGTCAGTAATAAGATCCTGCAGCCCTGCATTTCGAGATAAGTTAAGGCAATACTCCTTTATTTCCCAATGCTCTTCAGCAGATATCCGTTTCACAATCCTGCACCCAAGGCACAGATTTGACTGTGATGGAAGAAGGTTGTAACTTGCCGTGAATCATCAGTAAATCCACATGCGTATAACTCCCGGCAGTATATCCCGATTCTGGAGTGAGCTAAAACGAAGGAAAGTAATAAAGAGTGCAGCCATGTATGCTGCTACTACTTTCATTCTGATGGAAGCGGCAGATATCATGTTTCCCCGGCTGGGCCTGCCCGACTGGACAGTAACATTTCTGATTGTGTTACTGATTGCCGGCTTCCCTGTGACCCTGATCCTTTCCTGGATCTTTGATGTAACTCCGCAGGGAATACAGAAAACTGACAGCATAGAAACAGCTGCCGAACTTTCACAGGCACCGGATAAGCGCAAACGGGGACTGAAGGCCGGTGATTTGATTATTGCTGTACTGCTGGTAATTGTATGCATCCTTCTTTATCCCAGGCTGTTTCATACAGACAGGCTTATGACAATCCGCGATGATGAGGGAAGAATATCCATCTCGGTCATGCCATTTCTCAATCTGACGGGAGATTCAACATTTAATGTGTGGCAGGGTGGCATACAGAACCTGCTGATCTCCGCCCTTTCAAATTCCCCGGAACTGGAGGTAAGGCAATACCTGACCATGTCCGACATTATAAGCCAGAAAAGAAATGTGAACCAGGCCACAGTTTCACCGGCTCTGGCACATGAGGTCGCTGCTGACCTCGAAACAAGAACTTTTATAAACGGCAAAATTCTAAAAGCCGGAGATAAGATACGTATAAGCACCCAGCTGGTGAATACAGAAACAGAAGAGATTTACAAAACATTTCTGGCAGAAGGAAGCAGAGAAGATGATGTATTTGTCCTGATTGACTCGCTGGGAGGGTTGATCAGGAACTACCTGGAAATTAAAAAACTAGCCGGGGAATATAATTCTCCTGAAATCACCGATCAGGTATTTACCAATTCCGCTGAAGCCTTCCAGTACTACATACACGGATTGGAAGCATTTGAAAAGCTTGATCTGGGAAGCTCCATCCAGTGGTTAAAACAAGCCATTGAAACCGATACTAATTTTATCGATGCATATATTTTTATCTCATTTGCATATATGGCCAGCGCCCAGTTCCAACTATCAAAGGATTGGTGCATAAAGGCCAATAGTCTTAGAGATGACTTACCAGTCAGGGGGCAACTCGTTTTGGATCATCTGTTTGCTTACCATTTTGAGACCCCGGTAAAAGAAATCAGTGTTTGTAAACAGATACTGGAACTGGATAAGATGAATACGCTTTACTGGTTTCTCCTGGGAGATGCATATTTTAAGTTGGAACAATACAAAACAGCCGTCTTTTACTGGGAAAAAACCCTGGAGATGCACAGGCGTATGGGAACCAGGTTTCGCATACCATATCTTTATTCGTCATTGGGGGAAGCATTGCACAAACTGGGTGATCATCAAAGAGAAAATGAGATATATCAACTGGAATTAAGTATGTTACCTGACAATGGAGGGATAATCAGGGCACAGGCCATATGTGCCCTGTCGCAACAGCAGACTGTAAAAGCAAATGAATACCTGAACCGTTACCGGGATGTAAGGAAAGCCCGGGGTTCGGGGGAATCACAAATCCTGGGCTCTATAGCCAACATATATTGGAATGCCGGCCTCATTAAAGAGGCTGAACAACGCTTTCGCCGGTCCCTGGAGATAGACCAGGGGAACGCGATGATACTGAATAATTTTGCCTGGCTTCTGATTGAGCAGGAGATGAATGTGAAAGAAGGGATGGAACTCGTTAACAGAGCACTCTCAATAGAACCGGATAACATATATGCCCTTGACACACGGGGATGGGGCTATTATCTTCAGGGCAACTATGAGGAAGCCCTGAAAGACCTTGAAAAGGCATGGGAATTGAGAGCCCTTTACAGTCAAGTAATTTTCCGTCATCTTCAGACAGTTAAACAGGCCCTTGCCGGTAAACCATCGCTTCAGGTGTCCGGATCAGACAATCATTGATTAATCTGTCTGTATCAAGGTGAAAAAAAACTTTTAACTTTGCACCTTCAACTGATTTAATGCCTCTTTAGCTCAGCTGGTAGAGCAGTTCATTCGTAATGAACAGGTCGGGGGTTCGAGTCCCCTGAGAGGCTCTGACAACAGATAATTACCCTGACCGGAACATGATTTACCTGGTCAGCCGGGGAGGGTGGCTATAATATCTCTCAGGAGA
>JANTFK010000481.1 GCA_024763595.1 Bacteroidales bacterium
TCAGCCATGATGTTCTGTTCATAAGGCCGCCCCCTCTTTTTTATGTTCTCTAACAGCTTTTCCACAGGCAGGTGGAGGTAAACATAGAGATCCGGAACAGGTACCTGCAGATTGATAATGGTGAAAAGTTTTTCAAAAAGCTTCAATTCATCCCCCTTTAGGTTGTGTTTGCTGAAGATGAATGATTTGGCCAGAAAATAATCACTGATAACAGGTTGCCCGAACAGGTCGGGATACCCCATTTCAGTCTTGATCTGAAGGTACCTTTCCGCAAGAAAAGAGAGCTCCAGTTGAAAGGCATATCTATGCGGGTCCTGGTAGAACCTGGCCAGGAACGGATTTTCACTGAACTCTTCCAGTATCAGTCGGCTTCCGGTCTCCCTTGCCAGTTGTGATGCCAGGCTGGTTTTCCCGGCCCCGATATTTCCTTCAATAACAAGGTAATTATACTTCACCCTGTGAAAATATGAAAAACTTACCGGGTATAAAACCATGATGCATACTCCGGGATCACCATACCGGTCGATCCTCCGGCAACATGCCCCGCATCCCTATGGATCCTGCTCTATGCTTGTTTGGGTTTTCGATCGGGCCTGGGTAAAAGTGCTTTTCTGGAGAGCTTCAGTTTGCCGTTCTTTTCATCAATGGCCAGCAGTTTCACCTCTACTTCATCCCCTTCTTTCAATACCTCTTCCACTTTTTCCAGCCTTCTCCATTCAATTTCCGAGATATGGAGTAATCCATCTTTACCCGGCAGGATCTCTACAAAAGCACCATAGGGAGTGATGGTTTTCACTTTTCCTTTATAGACCTCACCGGCCTCAGGAACAGCTACGATCCCTTTGATCCAGTTCATGGCTGCATCAATGGAGGCCTTGTCGATTGCGAATACATCCACCATTCCCACGCTGTCATTCTCTTCAATGGTAATGGTGCTGTTGGTCTCTGCCTGGATCTCCTGGATCACTTTGCCACCCGGTCCGATCACCGCACCGATCATATCCTTTGGAATCTCAATTCTTTCAATGCGCGGTGTATGCGGTTTATAATCCGGATTAGGTTCAGCGATGGTCTCACTCATTACATCCAGGATATGGAACCTTCCTTTTCTGGCCTGTTCCAGTGCCTGAGCAAGAATCTCATATGAGAGTCCTTCTACCTTAATGTCCATCTGGGTAGCTGTGATCCCGTCACGGGTTCCGGTCACTTTAAAGTCCATATCGCCAAGGTGGTCCTCATCGCCCAGAATATCCGAGAGAACAGCAAATTTTTCAGAATCTTTATCAGTGATCAGACCCATGGCGATCCCGGAAACGGGCTTACTGATCTGTACTCCGGCATCCATCAGTGCCAGTGTGCCTGCACAAACAGTTGCCATGGAAGAGGATCCGTTTGATTCAAGGATATCGGAAACGATCCTCAGCGTATAAGGCATCTCATCCTCTGAAGGCAATATTCTTTTCAGAGCCCTGAGAGCCAGGTTTCCGTGCCCGACCTCCCTGCGGCTTGTCCCCCGCGATGGTCTTGCATCTCCTGTAGAGAATGGTGGAAAATTGTAGTGCAGCAGGAATGTATCATTCCCCTTTTTCATCACATCATCCACCAGTTTGGCATCCATCCTGGTGCCGAGGGTAACAGTGGTGATAGACTGGGTTTCACCACGTGTGAATACTGCGGAGCCATGTGCAGCCGGGAGGTAATCCACTTCACACCAGATGGGACGGATCTCATCGGTTTTTCTTCCATCAAGCCTGATGGCCTCATCCAGGATTACCCTGCGTACCGCTTCTTTCTCTACATCGTGGTAATATTTGCCCACGAGCATTTCATTCACTTCTCCCTCTTCACCTGCCTCTCCGGTAAGTTTTACAATGAAATCTTCCTTTACCTTTGCAAAGGCTTCTGACCGGGCATGTTTATCTGCATTCCCCGATTTGGCAATGGCATAAGCCGCATCATAAGTCTCTTTCCAAACGCGTGTTTTCAGCTCTTCATCATTGGTTTCATGCGCGTATTCCCGCTTTTCTTCCTTCCCTGCTTTCTTGGCGAGAGCCAGCTGTGCAAGGCACATGGGTTTGATCGTTTCGTGTGCGAATTTGATGGCCTCCAGCATGTCAGCTTCGGACACTTCATTCATTTCACCCTCCACCATCAGGATGTTGTCATGGGTTGCACCCACAACGAGTTCGATGTCAGCCTCTTTGATCTGGCCGAAAGTGGGGTTGACCACCATCTCCCCATTGACGCGTGCCACCCGAACTTCGGAAATGGGCCCGTGAAACGGAACATCCGAAACTGCCAGTGCTGCCGAAGCAGCCAGTCCTGCCAGTGCGTCCGGTGGTGTATCTGCATCGGCAGACATCAGGGTCACATTAACAAAGGTTTCTGCATGGTAATCGTCCGGGAAGAGGGGGCGCAGTGCCCTGTCAACCAACCTGGATACCAATATTTCGTAATCGGAGGGCCTGGCTTCTCTTCTCAAAAAGCCTCCCGGGAATTTACCCAGTGAAGCATATTTTTCCTTATAATCTACTGAGAGTGGCATAAAATCCACATCTTCTTTGGCTTCTTTTGCACTGACCACCGTGGCCAGTATCATGGTGTCTCCCATCTTTACCACAACTGAACCGTCAGCCTGTTTGGCAAGTACACCTGTTTCAATACTGATGGAACGACCATCTCCCAAATCAATGGTCTCCCGAATAACTTCTGGTTTCGACATAATATCTAATTAAATGCTATGAATACGAAAAAAGGCAATTGTTCAATTGCCTTTTTAACGTAAAAAAATATTTTA
>JANTFK010000482.1 GCA_024763595.1 Bacteroidales bacterium
CGACTTCCTGGTTTCCCAGGGTTCGATTACAGAATCGATATATCCCTTTGCAGCTGCCACATAAGGATTGGCAAATTTCTCCTTGTACTCCTGTACTTTCTGCATCCGCATCTTATCAGGATCATCTGCAGATGCAATCTCTTTTCTGAAAATAATATTAGCAGCACCCTCAGGTCCCATAACCGCTACTTCGGCATCGGGCCAGGCAAATACGAAGTCGGCCCTCAGGTGCCTTGAGTTCATGGCTATATAACCTCCACCGTAAGCCTTTCTGAGAATGACAGTAATTTTGGGGACAGTAGCTTCACTGTAAGCATACAACACCTTGGCCCCATGCCTGATCACACCGGCATGTTCCTGGTCCACACCCGGAAGATACCCCGGAAGATCCACAAAAGTGACAATGGGGATATTAAAAGCATCACAGTATCGGATAAAACGCGCAGCTTTATCGGATGAGTCCACATCCAGGACACCGGCCAACACCAGCGGCTGATTGGCAACAAAACCAACCGTACGGCCGTTCATGGTACCAAAACCAATCACCATATTGCCGGCCCAGCTCTCCTGTATCTCAAAGAAATCGGAACCATCCGTGACCGACCGGATTACATTTCGTATATCATAGGGTTGACGCGATTCAGCCGGCACTATTTTTGAAATATCAAATTTCTTTAATGGTTCTGTAACTTTCCTTCTTTCAGGCACATCTGTATTGGACCAGGGGAGGTAACCGAGCAGTGATTTAATCTGCTCAAAACATTCATCCTCTGTCTCGGCAAAGAAATGCGCATTCCCCGTTGTTTCACAGTGTACACGGGCCCCGCCTAACTCTTCCATGGTAATATCCTCTCCCAAGACTGTTTTGATTACTTCCGGACCCGTAATAAACATCTTGGAGATATTATCCACTACAAACACAAAATCGGTCAGGGCGGGAGAATACACCGCACCTCCGGCACAGGGTCCCAGGATGACCGAAATCTGGGGGATCACACCCGAAGCCAGGGTATTCCTGAAAAAGATCTCTCCATAGCCGGCCAGGGAGTTCACTCCTTCCTGGATACGGGCACCTCCCGAATCATTGATCCCGATTAGCGGCATCCGCATTTTCAGGGAGTGGTCCATGATCTTGGTGATCTTCCTTGCATGCATGAATCCGAGAGACCCTCCGGCCACGGTAAAATCCTGGGCAAAAATACAAACCGGCCTGCTACCAATGGTACCTGTTCCGGTAATCACCCCGTCGCCATGCAATTTCTTCCGGTCCATTCCAAAGTCCCTGGCTTCATGTTCCACAAAGAGATCGTATTCATTGAAAGATCCTTCATCCAACAGTTTGACGATGCGTTCCCTGGCGGTCATCTTGCCCATGGCAACCTGCTTCTGAATAGCCTTTTCGCCACCTCCCTGCAACACTTCTTCGCGGCGCTTTTTCAGTTCCTGTACCTTTTTTGTAGAGGCCATAGTAGGTAATTTAATTTAGCGGTACAATCTTACAAAAAACAAAGATGATTAGAAAACAGATGCTTAACATTTTCCGTTAGTCAGGCACTACCTGGGAGCCATGCGCATCAGGAAAACTGCGACAACCAGGAAAAAAATGTTGGGAAGCCATACGGCCAGTACGACCGGCAACAAACCTCCTATGGCAAACTGTTTGGAAAATTGTGTAAACAATATATAGACAAAACTGATAACCACACCGATGGCTATTTGCAAGCCGATCCCACCCCTCAGTTTTTTGGATGAAACAGCCACCCCGATCAGGGTCAGAATAAAGGTGGAGAACGGGAAGGCGATGCGGTTGTGCCTTTCGATCAGGTATGAAGTCACATTGGTCTCCCCCTGCATCAGCTGTTTTTTAATGAACCGGTCCAGTTCCTTCAGGCTCATGGTCTCCACAATGTTCAGCCGCATCTTGAAATCATCCGGATGTATGGCCAGGGTCGTATCTATCTGCTTCCCCTCCTCAATGGTCTCTTCCAGGCCGTCAATGGTGCGGATATAGTACCTTCTGGCTCTCCATTTGTTGATGGTTGTGTCCCAGCGGATCTGATCGGCAAACATCTTGGAGACCAGTTTCCCATCCTCAAATTTTTCTATTGAGAACTGGTAGCCAACTTTGGAAACATTGCTGTAACTCTGCAGATAAATATAGATCCCTGGCTGGATCTGCCGGTGAAAGTTCTTGGTCTTAAAACGAACGGGCCTTTTCTGGACATACTGTTCCTCAAAATCCAGTTTGATTTTGTTGGCTCCCGGGATTACCTGGTCGCTCAGATAAAAAGAGAGGCCAGCAATCAAAGTGGCAGAAATGATGTAGGGTAGCAAGAACCGCCTGAAACTCATACCGCTGTTTAAGATGGCAATGATCTCTGTATTGTAGGCCATTCGGCTGGTGAAGTAGATCACAGCAATGAAGGCGAACAGTGAACTGAACAGCACGGCAAAATAGGGAATGAAGTTCAGGTAGTAATCGAAAAGAATGGCTTTGAGTTTCGCTCCGCTTTCCAGAAAATCATCAATTTTCTCGGACAGGTCAAAGATCACCACAATGGTCAGTATCAGGGCAATGGCCAGAAAAAAGGAGCTCAGGAATTTCCGGATGATATAGAGATCCAGGAGCTTCAGGCCCAGGAACCTTACAATCTTGTACTTAATGCCGGTATGATTTTTCCCTTCCATGTAGTAAATGTTCCGCTTTTAATTTCTTCGAACGCCTGCCGGACCAGCCAGAGGTAAAAAGCCAGGTTATGCAAACTGGCAATCCGGGCCCCTAACATTTC
>JANTFK010000483.1 GCA_024763595.1 Bacteroidales bacterium
TGCAGAAAATCGACAAAATAAAAAGTAAAAAATGGATATTATCGGGCACTGCACTGGCAATACTGAATCCTGTCGTATTCTCATCAGCTGTTACCAACAGACCAATAGGAGCCTCCACCACTTATCCTTACCTTGCCGATTTAATTTCCGGGGTTACCGGAAACGATTATTTCAATGCGATCATAAAACCCGGACACTGGGAACTGATCTTTTTAGCCGGTGCTTTTATGGCAGGATTAATCATTTCCATCATAAAGAAAGAGTTCAACATAGTACTCATTCACGATAACTGGAGGAAATTTAAGGGGAACTCTGTTGTTGACAGGAGCATCTGGGCCTTTGCAGGTGGATTCCTGTTGATATTTGGCGCGAGAATGGCAGGCGGCTGTACCAGCGGTCATATTTTATCAGGAGGAATGCAGGTTGCCTTTAGCAGTTTAACTTTTGGTGTATTTGCGTTTGCCGGGCTTTTAATTACAGGCAGATTTTTCTATCAATCGAAAAGAGAAACACAATGATAAAAACACAATCATAACCGGGCGCTCCGGATTAATAAGGCATTATAGATTTGTTGCCACAGGCATTGTAAAGGCCGGCTGTAATAGTCGGCCTTCATTTAATCTCCTGCTGTTTTTTTAATGTGCTCAAAATAGATGGCAAAAGAGCGGTATAAAAAGTGTGTCCATTTCCCAAAGGGGACAATTAACAACGCCCATTGTACCAGTATGATCAAATGAACCAGGTAGAGCCACAGATTATCATGCAGTAAACCGGCATCAATAAAAAGGCGAACCAGGAATGCAGATAATCCCATCAGAAATAACCAGATCACAAATAACCAGTCGCTGAGATGAGCGTGCTTGCTGATCTCAGCTTCTTTCTTCAGACGTCGTCTTACAAAATCGAAGGTAACTACAAAAATGATGATACTTTCAAGATAGCCCAGTATAATGACAAAAAGGTTCCGGGACTCAAACCAGTTCAGAAATACGGTGGTAAACAATAAACTGAGATATCCCAGGACAAGCACGAAATGCTCGAACCACCTTAACCGATTCTCGTCGCAACCGAGGGTGCGTTTTTGGGTGAACATATGAACAATCAGCTCTCCGAGTGATGTAAAGTAAGATGAAATCGGCGCTTTAGTTCCAGGTTTATACAGCGTAAGCCACCACATATGAATAATATTCGGTAATAATATCAGCAGAAGTACTGTACCAATGGCCAGCATTTCAAAATAGTGCCCGAAGTGCATGATCGTATCCAGATGAAATGATTCATAGGCACCAAACCAGACCACCATAATCGCCAGGAACAAAAAGGCAAGAAAAGAAGCTGCAACAGATTTATACAACAAACCCGACAAGCCTGTCCAGTCATAGGTAGCGGTCAGCCAGCGGCGCAACGACATCATCAGCTCTCCGGGATCGGCTTCCCTCGGGCAGGTAGTGCTGCATTCACCGCAATAGTAACATAACCAGGGATGCAGTGAGCTTTTTATTTCACCCTCCAGACCCAGGACACTGTATCGTACCATTTTCCTCGGAAATGAATTATCCTCATCCGACAACGCGCATACTGCAGTGCAGTTACCACAATTGTAGCAGGCATTGAGGTCGAATGCACCATATTTCTTCAACTCATCTGTGAAATCAGGATTAATTCTTGCCATCACCCTTTATTTGGTAATAAAAATATTCATCCATATCATCTATTTCACCGGTGGTCACCAACCCGTATTTCAACAAGCTCATCAATTGAAACATCACCTCTTCAGTAGGAATTTTCAATTTTTCCGCAATCTGTGGAACCGTCATATCACCTTCCTTTAATGTGTTTAAAATGGACTTTTTGGTTCTTGTGAAATACTTCAAATGTTCAGTGACTGTCCGGGGTACGGGATGTTTTTCCTTTAAATATCTCGCTGTTTTTCCTTTTTCAGCTTCCATGACAAATTGTTGTTAAACAGTAGGTATTAATGCTTCAATCATACTTTCCACATCTTCATCTGTCAGGCCGATCAGATTGAGTGCATTGACAGGGCATACGGGCAAACACATGCCACACCCTTTGCATACTGATACATTGACTTTTGCTATGAATTTCCCGTTCAGTTCAACTTTTTCGAATGCGCTGTAAGGACATGCTTCTTCGCACTTGCCACACCATTCGCATAACTGATCATTAACGGTTGCGACCGTAGGTTCCAGGGCCAGTTCACCCGCATTTACCAGGGAGAAGGATTTAGTGGCTGCCGCCAGTGCCGAATTCATGGATTCCATGATGTTCTTCGGGCCCTGACTGGCCCCTGCGATGGTCACACCGTCGATAACGGTTTCAACAGGACGCAGTTTCATGTGAATCTCATTGAAGAACCGGTCTCTTCCTTTTGGAACTTTTAAAAGCGTTCCAATGGAATTGTCTTTACGTGGGACCATACCTGTAACGAGCACCACCAGGTCGGCAACTACATCCAGTTCCTTATCGGAAGTGAGCACATCTTTGATGGTCACAATTGTCTGCTCCCCCCTCTTTTCGACAACCGGTGGATCATGTTCAAAAGATTGCAAGTAAATATCACCCAGCCTGGAAGACTCGTCGTACCATACTTCTGCTTTACCATAGGTTCGTATCCCCCTGTTAAAATGGAAATTATGGATACCCCTGTATTTCTTCTTTACAGTGATTGCAGTGTGAATATTTGAAGAGCAGCAATAACGGGAGCAATATTTGTTTTCGCCATCAACCTGCCGGCTGCCCACACAGTAGATGTAGGCAATGTTCTT
>JANTFK010000484.1 GCA_024763595.1 Bacteroidales bacterium
TCAGGATCAACTCGATATTTAACGAGATGGGAATACCCATATAGAGCATGGCCACATTCTCAACAGGAATACTCTCGTCCCATGTATCACTTGCAATTCCGTCAAGGATAATCTTACTAAGCAGTTTTTTCTGGGAATTAAATATATGTTGAAGACGCTCTTTCAGGGCGGCATCGTTATTGTTGGAAGCTTCAGAGAACATCAGCATTGTAATCCCTTTGTTCCTGATAAGGTAATTGACCGTTTCACACAGAAACTTTTGCAATCGTTCCAGAGGGTCCGAAGCGGAATTGGCAATGGCGCGTAAGGATCCTATAAAATCGTTTTGAACGTCATCAATGATAGACAGAATAATATCGTGTTTGGTAGGGAAGTGCCTGAAAATGGCACCTTCGCTCAGACCTATGTGCTTCGCCAGATTCCTGGTGGATAAATTCTTAAGGCCCTCAGAATAGATAATATCCAGTACGGCATGCTTAATCTGTTCCTGACGGATCTCAGTATGTTGCTTTTCCATTGATGTAAGTAAATGCTTACAAAAGTATATATTTTCTCCATACAAAAAAAACCTGTAAGGAAAACAGATCTTCAACGACTGAACCTTCAGAGTATTTTAGTGTTTACTTAAATACTGAAATATATCTCAAACTAATAATTGTAAAGATGGTTAAACAGGTTTGTATAAGAGTGCTTGCAGATGTTGATCAAATTAACAGATGCAAAGCAGATCTCAGATTAAAGGAAAACGCTATCAACAATCTGTCCCGTACATTGGGATTGGTCGGTAATGACGTACGGTTTAAGGTACTCTATCTGTTATATGCAGAAAACGAATTATGTGTATGTGATTTAAGTGATATATTAAAAATGAATGTATCTGCCATTTCGCAACACCTCAGAAAACTCAAGGACGGAGATATTGTGGATCACCGAAAAGAGGGACAGACTTATTTCTATTATCTAAAGGCCGATTACCACAAACTTCTTGAATCATTATTCAGGGTGGTAACCTCAGAGAGGGAAACATCAAAAGAAGCATTGCTATGAAAACAAAATCAACCAAAAAAGTGGTGGTGGTAAATCAATTTGATATCCGGACGGTTGAGCTGGATATTGAAGGAATGACCTGTGATCATTGCGCACAAACCGTTGAAAAACAGTTTACCGGAAATAAAGGTATTATTGCGAAAGAGGTCAGTTATCCCACCGGATCAGGGCAATTTACATTTGACCCCGGTCAGATTACCAGGGAGCAGATCATAGCTACCATCAATGCAACCGGGCATTATACGGTAGCTGGGGAAGTTGAGCCTGAGTTCCCATCAGATAACAGTTTTGATTTGATCATTGTCGGTGGCGGGTCCGGGGCTTTTGCAGCTGCGATAACAGCCGGAGAAAACGGTGCGAAAGTAGCCATTATCAATGCAGGATTACCCATTGGAGGTACCTGTGTGAACGTGGGTTGTGTTCCTTCGAAGAACCTGATACGAGCTGCAGAGACGCTCCACAGGGCATCAGCTTCTTCATTTAAAGGAATTAGGTTCACAGCTCCAAAGGTCAGTTTCAGGGAGATCATTCAGAATAAAAATGAACTTGTAGGCGAACTTCGCCAGAAAAAATATTTGGATGTGGTAAAGGACAAAGAGAATATCAGGATCATTGAAGGATGGGCCAGGTTTCTTGATAAGCAAAGTGTCCTGGTCAATGGTTCAGATATATATAGGGCCGGCAAGATGATCGTTGCTACCGGTTCGACAACCCTTATCCCCGGGATTGAAGGTTTGAAAGAGTCGGGTTACCTGACCCATCAAACATTATTTGATATGGAAGAATTGCCAGAGAGCATGACCATACTTAGTGCCGGATACATAGGATTGGAAATCGGCATGGCTTTTAACAGGTTTGGATCGAGCGTGAGAATCCTGGAATTCACCAACAGGCCCCTGCGTTCGCAAACCGCTGACATCAGTAACGAGATTATGAAACACATGAAGGCTGAAGGAATTCAGTTTTTCCCGGACCACAGGATACAAAAGATTGAAATCCGTGACGGAGTTAAGGTCATTACAGGAACCGATAAGAAAAAGAATGAAGCTTTTGAATTTTTTGAAAAGGGTGCAATCGTGGTGGCAACCGGAATAATAGCCAATACAGCCGCTATGAACCTGGAGGAAATTGGAGTAAGCCTGGATGAGAAGGGCAGTATCATTGTCAATGAAAAACAGGAAACCAGTGTTGAAGACATCTTTGCAGTGGGTGATTGTATCAATACACCATCATTTGTCTATACTGCAGCTGCCGAAGGCAAAACCGCAGCCATGAACGCAATGGGGAAGGGTACGGTATCCACGGATTATAAAGGATTACCCTGGGTGGTCTTTACGGATCCACAGGTAGCCGGTGCCGGAATGGATGAACTACAGGCAGCGGCTGCCGGTGTTCCTTTTGAGACAGCAACCGTCTCCCTGGCTGACGTACCCCGGGCAATTGCAGCACTTGATACAAGGGGATTTATTAAGCTGATCCGCAATCCTGAGACAGATGAATTACTGGGCATCAGGGTGGTGGCTCCCGAAGGGGGGGAACTGGTCATGCAGGTGAGCCTGGCCATTAAGTTTGGCGTAAAAGCCGAAGAGCTGGCAAACTCCCTTTTCCCCTACCTTACCCTTTCAGAAGGAGTAAAGCTGGCTGCCATTGCTTTTCATAAAGATGTAAAGGAGTTGTCGTGCTGTGCTGTATAGTGCAGTCAACCTGACGAACGAGTAACTCTAAAACCC
>JANTFK010000485.1 GCA_024763595.1 Bacteroidales bacterium
CTATTAAGTTACTGATTATCAGGGACTTAACCAAATTTATCAATCACTTATTTTGCTGATTTTCAAGATTTTATGTCAAAGTTTAACGAAGTATTGTCATAACGCTCTATATTAAATAATAGACTTGAGGTGATGTCCCTGCTTCCGGGATCAGGGTTTTATATTTTCTCACTTTCAGGATCTCAGATACCGGGCTGTTGGGATCGTCCAGGTCTCCAAAATACATGCATTTGGTTGGGCAGGCTGCGACACAGGCCGGCTCCAGCCCCTTCTTGATTCTGTGGATACAGAAAGTACATTTATCCACATATCCGTCCGGATGAGGGTAACGGGCATCATAAGGGCATGATGTAATGCAAGCACCGCATCCAATGCATTCATTGTGTGTCACCAGCACAATACCACCATCCTCGTAGTGACTGGCACCGGTAGGGCAGCAACGTACACACGGGGAATTGTCGCAATGATTACAGCGTTCCGACCGGATCTCGATCTCCAGTTGGGGATAGGTGCCGTCAGTCACTTCAACCACCCAATCGCGGCAATATCCTACCGGAACGTTATTTTCAGTCTGGCAGGCGACCACACAGTCGCTGCAACCCACACACTTCTTGGTATCTATGGCCATCGCGTATCTCATGATGCAGCCTCCTCTTTAGCGGGTTCGAATTTGAAAGTGACGAAATTACCTCTCATACCGGTACCTCCCATAATGGGGTCCAGCAGTACTTTGGTAATCAGCTCGGAATCGCTGGCACCTTTCCCGTACGCCCTCGATAATCTCTTATTGGTATGTCCGAATCCATGGACCATATAAACACTATCCCACCGGATCCTTTCTGTAATACGGGCTTTTATAGGGAAAGATGATCTGACGCCATCCTGGTTTTCCAGCCATATATATTGCCCGTTTTCTATGCCCCACTCACCTGCTACTTTTGGATTGATCCATACACTGTTTTCGTCCATCAGATCTTTGAGAAGGGCATTGTTGGCTGTTCTTCCGAATGTATGCATGGGTGCCCGCCCATAGTTGAGCCGGTAGTATCCGCCGGGTGGTTCTTCGTGATGGGTGTATTTCGGCAGGGGATCGAATCCTTCCGCAGCCATTTCTGTACTGTATAGCTCTATCTTTCCGGTATTGGTGTAGAATTCCATTTCCTGTCCTGGCTGGAAATAGAGATCGTCATAGGAGCGTTCCAGTGTCTTTACTCCTATACGTTGCATCTCTTCCAGCGAACTGCCCACCTGTTTAAGTTGCCAGTCCAGCATCTCTTCAATGGTGTTCCAGCTGAAATAATCACCCAGGTCAAGCCGGTTGGCCAGCTCCTTGGCTATCCAGTATCCCGGTTTGGAATTATACAGCGGTTCGGAAGCTGGCATTCGGAGGGCGATAGCAGGTTTACGGTGCGGGCTGTTCCGGATGGTATCATATCGTTCCAGGTAGGTACATTCCGGCAGTACCACATCGGCCCATCCGGTGATGGCCATGGGCATGGTATCTATTACCACCAACAACTCAAGTTCCTGGATGGCCTGCAATGTTTTTTTGCTGTCGGGCAGCGTTTTCAGAAGATTGGTTCCATTGACGATCCAGGCTTTGAAGTTGCAAGCCTTGCTCAAAGTTGGAATGGTTGCATCACAAATTCCCGATGAGAGCGTTTCATAGGCCAGGTTATATTGATCAGGATAAGCATCTTTCCATGTTTTGGAGGGAACCGGATAGGCAGGATGTGGCCAGGATGGAACATCAACTTTTTCAGGATTGTAAAATCCTCCCCGTCGTCCCCAGGAACCCAGTATGGCATTCAGAATAGCTACTGCCCTGACCCGCTGTGTGTCATCTCCGTACCAGACCACATGACGGCCCGGATGAATAATCACTGCAGGTGCAGCATCGGCCATCTCTTTGGCAGACTTTCTGATCAGGTCCGGCTCCAGTGTGGTAATGCCATAGGCCCATTCCGGAGTCATATGTTCAACATGCGCCCAGAGCTGCTCAAATCCATAGGTATATTTCTCAACATATGCTTTATCATACCATTCCTCTTTGATGATTACATGGATCCAGGCTAATAGTAAGGCCAGGTCCGTAGCCGGTTTGATGGGCAGCCAGTATTTTGATTTGCTTGCTGCAATACTGTAACGGGGATCAACAGTGATGATGGATGCGCCCTTATCGATGGCATCGGACATCTCCTGAACCTGGCCATTGTGCATGTTCTCACCCAGGTGGGATCCGATCAGGACCAGGCACCGGGTATCCCTGATATCGATTCTTTCAGGACTGCCTACTCCGTCACCATAGGTCATGTAAAAAGCTACCTCCCTGGGGCCCCTGCATTGCGCATAAGATGGGGCGGCAATGCTGCCGGAGCCATATGCTTTTATCAGCTTACTAAAATATTTACCTCCCGATCCGTGGGTCAGCAGAGCCACACATTCCGGTCCATGCGCTTTGGCAATCCCTTTCAGTTTATCTGCGATGTAGTCCAGAGCCTCATCCCAGGTGGCTTCCCTGAATGTCTGTTTTCCGCGCTCTTCGGTCCGGATAAGCGGGGTTTTCAAACGGTCCTCATCATAGTACATACCCGGCCCGCCTGTACCCCGGGGACAGAATCGGCCGTTGCTGTGCTGGTCCTCATGGTTCCCGACCACTTTCCAGATATTGCCCTCTTCATTCTTGTATACCCAGCCGGCACATTTCCAGAAACATATTTCACAATAGGTTGGTGTACGGGTACTATTGACAATCAATTCAGGACCTTTGGGAGG
>JANTFK010000486.1 GCA_024763595.1 Bacteroidales bacterium
CCCCAAGGCGAAAATGATATTCTGCCAGACGATGCTTCTTGTCCTGGCGGCAACATTGATGGCCTCCACAACTTTTAACGGAGAGTCTGTCATTAATACGACATCAGCCGTTTCAATGGCTGCATCCGATCCGAAAGCACCCATGGCAAAACCCACATCGGAACGTGCAAGTACAGGGGCATCGTTGATCCCGTCACCCACAAAAGCGACTTTACCTTTGTCATTCAATAACCGCTCTATATGTTCAACTTTGTTTTCGGGAAGCAACGCTGCATAATAGGTTTTAATACCCAGTTTTTCAGCAAATATTGTTGCAGCATAATTGTTATCACCGGTAAGCATAACCGTGTTTAGTCCTTTGTGACCAAGGCGGTCAATGGCCTCAACGGCATCATCTTTCAGGTGATCGGATATAACGATATAGCCCGCATATTTGCTATCAATAACAACATGAACAACGGTTCCTTCCACGTCGCATGTATCATGTTCAATGTTCTCTTTATGAAGGAGTTTATCATTCCCAACAAATACCTCTTTCTTATCGATCAGGGCTTTCACACCGAATCCCGGCACCTCCTTCACTTTGTCAATTCTTGAGGTGTCAGGACCCTGTTTATAGGATTCGATAATGGACTTTGCGATCGGATGGTTGGAATGATATTCAGCATGGGCTGCATTTTCAAGAATGGTGCCTTCCCTGAAACCGTTTGAAGGAAAAATTCCGGAAACTTTAAATTCTCCTTTGGTAAGTGTGCCGGTTTTATCAAATACCACGGTTTTCACCTGTGTCAGCGCATCCAGAAAATTGGATCCTTTCACTAAAATACCCTTGCGGGAAGCCCCGCCAATTCCTCCGAAATATCCAAGTGGTATACTGATTACAAGTGCACACGGGCATGAAATTACCAGTACCACCAATGCTCTGTAGATCCATTCGCTAAACATGGCCCCACTCATGAAAAGAGGAGGAAGGACCGCAAGCAGAAGTGACCCAAATACTACGGCCGGGGTATAGTATTGTGCAAAAGTGGTAATGAATTTCTCTGTTTCAGCTTTTCTGGAGGCTGCATTTTCTACCATTTCAAGAATCTTTGAGATGGAAGACTCCCCAAAAGGCTTTTCAACTTGAACGGTAATTAAACCCGATTGATTGATCATGCCTGCCATTACTTCATCATTGGGTTTTATGCTGCGGGGAACACTCTCACCGGTAAGTGCTGAGGTATCCACGAAGGAATTACCTTCTGTAACAAGACCATCCAGAGGAATTCTTTCTCCTGCTTTAACGATGATCACCTCACCAACGGTCACATCTTCGGGCGAAACTGTTTTGACCTCCCCGTTAATTTTAAGATGTGCGTAATCAGGCTTTATTTCAAGAAGTGATTTGATGGACCTTCGCGACCTGTTTACTGCCAGATCCTGGAACAATTCACCCACAACATAAAAAAGCATTACCGCAACAGCTTCAGCCATTTCATGGATTGCAAAAGCCCCCAGCGTTGCGATGGTCATTAAAAAATACTCACTGAAAACCTGGCCCCTGACGATGTTTTTCACAGCCAGGACGACCACCTTCCAGCCTACAATCAGGTAAGCCGATATGAAGACCAGGTATTCAGCAACATGATAGGGTGTATTGTGCAGCTTTTCACCCAGGATGATTCCTGTAAGTAACAGAAGTAGCCCGGCTGCAGCTTTAATGACAGCCCATTTGTTCGTTGTTGAAATACTGGAAGGAGCCGTTCGGACACCTGCAATGGCATCTTCAACCTCAACATCCGGCTCAACTTCTGTGATCTTCCTTAAAATCTTTTCAAAATTATTGGTGTCAATGGTCATGGATGCAGTGGCAAAACTGACACTCACAAATTTCACTTCATCAAGTTTTGTCAGGCTCTCTTCAATTTTGGAGGCACAGGAAGCACAATCGAGATTTTTTAATGTATATTTTTGCATGATGTCAATCTCTTCTGAATCCTTCAGTTTTTGCTATACCACCTGATTTCCATTTTCATGTCCGGTTTTTACACGAAGTGCTTTCTTAACATTTTAATCTTCATGTTCCGTCTCTTCTTTTTTCAAATCTGACAATAAATAATATGCAGCATTCAATACGATCTGTGAGTTTCCGGGCAGAGAGTCAATAAGATGGACCTCTGTATAACCGTCATCTTTAGATCCGGGGATTACCTCCACCATTTTAAAGGCCATGATACCGGCATCTACCTCATGTCCACTGTTTTCTTCACCCTGATGCGTCTCATCACCTTCATCTTCTTCATGATCTGTATGCTCCCCGTTGTCAACCACAAAAATGTACGACTTGGTTCCTTCGCTTACAATGGCATCATTTGGCAACGCGGTGGTATATTGCTCATCGGTATGAACGTGCCCCGAAATATACATGCCGGGAATCAACCCTTCAGGTTTATTCAGAATCTCTGCATGAATATGGACCGACCGGGCATTTTCTTCGAATGCTTTTCCGATGGCAAATATCCTGGCTGTTAAATCTTCTCCCGGACGGTTTGACACTGTAAAATGAATCTTCTGACCTTCTTTGATCAGGTGTACATCTTTTTCATATATCATGAAATCTGCATGAATGGTACTGATATCTGTTATTTCAAACAATTTGTCTTTGGCATCCACATACCGGCCAACATTGATATTTACTTCATTTACGTAACCATTGATGGGGGACACAATGCTGACATAGTTTGTAATATGGCCCTTCTCGACCTGTTCCGGAGAGATATTTACCAGTTTCA
>JANTFK010000487.1 GCA_024763595.1 Bacteroidales bacterium
ATAATGACCTTCCATTCAGGTTTTCCCTGAAATGCCCCGGTAAACATTTGAAGGATCTGTTTCGCGGGAATGCGTACGGAACCAAGAAAAATATCCGTAAAAAAAAGGAAGCCGGTCATTAAAAGCAGCGCCAGAAAAAGATAAAATATGCCGGACCGGTTTTTATTATCCCTTTTGGCATTTTTGTCCGTGACTCCTGAATGGCCGGCTTTATTCATTGAAACAAGACTTTTTCTACTGTAATTTCCGGTAATAAATCAGTTCATGCCCGGGTAATAGTTCCGGGTGTAATATCGATATCAGATCGGATAAAATATTTTCAGGATGGGTCAGTCCGGATTCCCAGTAATCGTTCCCTCCGGTGTCATTCACCCGGGCAGTATTGTTATATAAATGATCTTTTATTACCGGTCTGAAATAAGTAAAACGTTTGTCGGTCTGTAACAGGCTCTGCTTGCTTCCTGCGGTTCCTGTGTTGATCCAGTAATCGGCTTTTGAAGATCTGGAAAAAACTGTTTCAATATCCATAGGAACGGCTTTCGATGCGGTAATATCCTGCCAGAGATAAACACCACCTGCATCCTGAATATAGGTTGCCAGTGTGGTATTTCCAGCCGACACATACCATACCTCTTTCCAGGGCAGGCCGGTCATTACAACAGGCCTGACAGATATGTCCGAGCACATATTTTTCAAATGGTTATATCTTGAGACTGCCGTATCAAAACGATTAACAGCCAGGTTTTCTTTTTGAAAAAATGCCGCAACGAAACGAACCCATTCGAGCTTGGCCAGCGGCTTTTTCTCCAGATATTCACCATTCATTACAACGGGGATACCCAACTCTCTGATCTTGTTCATATAACCGGTCACCTCACTCTCAATTCCATACATAATAACCATGTCGGGTTTTAAGGCTACCAGGGTCTCATAGTTAAGGTTACGGTCATATCCTATGTCTTTTATTTTTCCCTCGGCCAGTTTTTTTCTGACTTCCGGCTGGGTGATCAATCCGGCGCCCGAAACGCCCACCAGAGCATCCAGTTCATCCAGCATCTCTAACAAGGCAATGTGTGTTGTGGAAGTGCAAACAACCCGTTGCACCGGAGTGCGGATAACCGTTGCACCCTCCGGAATTTTATCAGGCATCCGGCCGGATCTGTCCACCAGCGCATACCGGAAAACTACCTGCCGGGCCCCCTGCCATGGATTCAGCACTTCCAGCAGTGTATAATCAGGCAGGTGTCGAATGGTAAACCCTTCAGCACAACGGACCGGGATGCTATCTGCATTCAACTCTACAGATCCAATAAGGGATTGTGTTGAAGAATCATACCCGGAACCACATGAAAACAAGAATGAGGATAATAGGTATGTTAATAAAAAATTTACTTTTATTCCCCGGAAGGACTTGGGTATTTCACTCATTTCTTAATAAATAACCGTAATCTTTTTGGTAGCCCTGAACCCTTTCCCCGTTAGTTTTATAAAATAAATACCCGGAGAAAGGGAAGGTAAATCCAGTTTAATCGTTCCGGTTGCCAGGCGAATATTCGTAATAACCACCTCTTTCCCAAGTAATGTAAACAGATGTACTTTCAGGTTTCCGGCAAAATCAACAGGCAGGGTAATGTTAATATGATCCCCGGCCGGGACCGGCCAGACAGTGATCTGTCCGGACAGATCTGCTTCAACCGCAGATGTTTTTAACCAGGGAATATCTCCGCACAGCAAAGGATCAATCCCCAGGGAGATCCGCATCGCGTCGGCACCATTGTCGGCAAATGAATACCATTGGTTTTTGAAATACATAGCCGTATTGGGAGCATTGATATCCGGACGGGGCTCCACCTGAAAAACGGAAAACTGATCGGTTACGGGACCTGTTCCCGGATAGTCATAAAACAGTTCATATCCAATCCAGAAGTCATTTTGCATGACATACAGCGTATCAAAATCAGTGTAGAAGTTTGTTGAATCCTGAAAATAGCTTAGAGGCACTGTTTTTGAAAGTACGAGTGAACCGGGTTCAGAAGATCCTGTCCAAACTTTTAAAATTACCTTATCCGTAGGATTATTCCATACGACATTTGCTACGTGATAGATAACACCGCTTAATGTACGCGGACCTGTGTTGGTGATCTTCTCAGCGTACTGTGTATATTGCAGATAGTTGTGGCCTGTCCAGTACCCACTGTCAGGTTTTCCTGTAATAACTGGCTTAATGATGAGGGTTTCATTGGTCGAATAATTAGGCAGTGTGTCACAGCTGTTTTTTGTGGTTTCATATGGATCAAATCCGGCAAGCGTCACTCCTCCCATGCTGATCGGATCGAGCCATGGTTGCAACTTTTTTGAGATTCCGGTATTGTGATCCCATGAAGCTGAAAATTTCTGAAAGTAATCATTATAGGAGTTTCCACAACTGGCGTCTCCCCCGGACAGGCTGCCTACCACTAAATGATTGTTATCAAACAAAGGAGCACCTGAAGAACCCGCTTCTGTAGTTCCAATATCCCACTGTAATATCTTCCAGAAAGTAGTGGCATCATAACTACTATAGCTCGACGATACGGCAGCATCATAATCCATGGAAATCTTCTTTACATCCCCGTTGGGATGGTGAATGCTCACTGAGCGTGTTGATGCAGTCGTTGAACGGTTCCATCCTGCATAGTAAGGATGATAGTAATAAGGGGGTGCTGTTGTGAGATGGGCAAGAGAAAAGTCAAGAGTATCCGATGTGGCATCCAATGCAGCTCCTGAAATCGTA
>JANTFK010000488.1 GCA_024763595.1 Bacteroidales bacterium
AGCGGTTGAATCTGGAACAATCCACGACTTCTCATCATCTGGGTATTCTGAAAGACAGGGGATTATTGATTTCCACTCGACAGGGTAAAATGACGCTATACCATCTTAAACGAAAGAATCTGAGCCAGTTACTGGACTGTATCGGGGAATGTGTATGTGATTGAACTGTTACGCTAAACATGAATAAAATAAGGATAACCAAAGAGTTTAATTTTGAAATGGCCCACGCGTTGTGGAACTATGATGGGGCATGCCGGAATATTCATGGACATTCATACAGGCTGTATGTAACACTGAGAGGGGTGCCAGCCTGGAATCCTGACGATCCAAAATTTGGAATGGTGATTGATTTTAAGGATCTTAAAAAGATGATTGAAGACCCCATCGTTAATTTTCTTGACCATTCTCTTGTGGTATATAAGGCTGCAGAAGGAGAAGCCCTCTCTGCTGTCCGTAAAATGTATAAAAAAGTTCATGTGTTTGATTTTCAACCCACGTGTGAAAACTTGCTGCTTTTTATAGTAACAAAGATTGGCACCATGCTTACCCCGGGTCTTGAACTTTATGCTGTTAAGTTGTATGAAACAGCAACTTCATACGCAGAGTGGTGTGTGGAGGATAATCAGTAGTTGTGTCCGGATGACAAAGAAAATATAGATGACAGAGAAGAAGAAACTTTTCCTGCTGGATGCTTATGCTTTGATTTTCAGAGCATATTATGCATTTTTTTCCAATCCGATGACCAATTCCAGCGGAATGCCAACCTCTACGGTATTTGGTTTTACACTGGCATTGGATGATATTCTTCGAAAGGAAGATCCTTCGCATATTGCTGTAGTGTTTGATCCTCCGGGTCCTACCTTCAGGCATGAGTTATATCCGGAATATAAGGCTAACCGCGAAGCCACTCCGGAAGAGATAAAGCTGGCCGTTCCGTATATCAAAAAACTCATAGAAGGGTTCAATATACCGGTTATCGAAATACCGGGATATGAAGCAGATGATGTGATTGGTACAATGGCAAAATCTGCAGAAAAAGAGGGTTTTACTGTATATATGATGACGCCTGATAAAGATTTTGCCCAACTGGTCTCGGATAAGATATTTATGTTCAAACCAGGCAGGGGAGGAGGAGCTCCGGAAATACTGGGACCGACAGAGGTAAAAGAGAAGTTTCACGTGAAACATCCACTGCAGGTGATTGATATCCTGGCCCTTTGGGGAGATGCATCGGACAATATTCCCGGTGCTTCCGGTATTGGTGAAAAGAGAGCCAAAAATCTGATCGAAGAGTTTCATTCGGTGGAGGGAATCTATGAAAACCTTGACAAGTTGAAAGGGAAGCAGAAGGAAAATCTGGAAAAATCGAAAGAAAAGGTGATGATGTCCAGGGAGCTTGCCACCATTTCATTAAACGTCCCGGTTACATTTAATGCAGATGGGCTAAAGAGAGAAAAACTCAATCATGAAGCCTTAAGAAATCTCTTTCATGAGCTGGAATTTACAAATATTGCAAACAGAATCCTTGCGGCTTCTCCTGAGGTATCAAACAATGATGTACAGGCAGACCAGGGTACCCTCTTTGGGGGAATGGAAATAAACAGCGGACCTGATCAATCAGAGCCATACAAGACCATTCAGAATGTGGATCACCACTACAGGCTGATTAATGATCTGCAGGGAGTAAGAGCACTCGCAGGAGAACTCCACAGGCAAAAGGCATTTTGTTTTGATACGGAGACAACAGGACTGGATCCGCTGGAAGCAGAACTGGTTGGGATCGCCTTTAGCTGGAAAACTCATGAAGCTGTCTATGTTGCTTTTAAAGATGAGAGGAATGAGGTAAATGCCTGGTTAAAGGAATTGAAGGGTCCATTTACGGATGCCGGGATAGAAAAGATCGGCCAGAATTTAAAATATGATCTTCATATTTTAAAGAATTATAATCTAGAGGTTAAGGGTACATTATTTGATACGATGATTGCACACTTTATCCTGAAACCGGATCAGAAGCATAATTTAAATGTGATGGCAGAACAGTACCTGGAGTATTCCATGGTTCGTATTGAAGAACTGATTGGGAAAAAAAATTCCAGCCAGGCTTCATTCCGGACTGTGGATCAGGAAACTGCCATGGAATATGCAGGTGAAGATGCAGACATTACCTATCAACTCTATCTGATTCTTAAGCGTGAATTGGTAGAACAGGGTCTGGAATTATTGTCTGCCGGGATAGAGATGCCGCTGATACCTGTATTAATGAATATGGAACACCAGGGTGTACGGCTGGATGTTGAAAGGTTACGCATTTTTGCAAGTGAGCTGAGGAAAGATATCATAGCAGTGGAATCACAAATTTACAAGTTAGCCGGAATGGAATTCAATATTGGTTCACCAAAGCAACTGGGAGAGGTGCTTTTCGACCGGATGAAGATCGTTTCTGATCCAAAAAAGACAAAAACAAAGCAATATGCCACTGGAGAAGAGGTGCTTGTACGGCTGCGAGAGAAACACGAAGTAGTTGATAAAATATTGGAATACAGATCATTAAAAAAGTTACTTTCCACATACGTGGAAGCCCTCCCCAAACTGGTAAAACCTGCCACCGGAAGGCTTCATACTTCATTTAACCAGGCCCAGGTTACAACCGGAAGGCTCTCTTCGGCCAATCCTAATCTTCAGAACATACCCATACGGGAAGAACGGGGTCGGGAGATACGCCGGGCGTTTGTTCCCGACAGGGAGGATAATATTTTCTTTTCGGCCGATT
>JANTFK010000489.1 GCA_024763595.1 Bacteroidales bacterium
AAAGATCTACCCGGAAAAATCAAAAAGCAAAAAAGAACCGGAAATGTCTGAGGAAGAGCAAAAACAGGCAAAAGAAAAGTCTGCTGCCTATAAGAAGGAAATGCAGAAGGTAAAAAAAGCCAAAGGTTCCGACCTGGTGCTTTTAAACCCGGCAAAGGACAAAAAACATGTATTTCATAACGTGACCGGTTATACCCTGAGTGCAAAAGGGGGACTTGCCGGAATTATGGTACAGACCAAAGACTCAATCGATCATACCAAAATAATAGCTTTTGAAACTCCCCGGGAGAGCTCAAGGGAGATATGGTCCCGCGAAGGAACCGGGAAAAGTCTTATTGCCGACAAACAGGGAAGTCAGCTGGCGTTTATGTTTACGGGTGATACGGTAAAACGCAAGTTGTACAACCTGGTTTACTGGAAGGCCAGCCTGGCTTCGGCAAAAAGTGTGGTTGACAGTGTGTCTGCAGGAATGCCTGAAAACTGGAATATCAGTGAGTACGGGAGGTTGTGGTTCTCTGAGAGCGGAAACCGGCTCTATTTCGGAACAGCAACCAAACCTGAATTGGAAAAGAAGGATACCCTGCTGAAGGAGGAACAGTATTCGCTCGATATCTGGAGCTGGACCGACCCGCTGATGCAACCCATGCAAAAAGTGAATCTGAACCGGGAGTTGCACCGCACTTATCAGGCGGTCTGGATTCCTGAAACCGGGAAAATGATCCAACTGGCCACTGAAACCATACCCAATGTTTCAGTTACCGAGAAAGGAGACGGGCAATATGCATTGGGAACTTCGGGCCTTCCTTACCGGAAGCTGATATCCTGGGACGCTAACCGGTATCAGGATGTTTATCTGGTAGATGTTACCACAGCTCAGACCCGGTTGATGCTCAAAAAAGCGTCCTCACGTGTCTCCCTTTCACCCCATGGCAGGTATCTTTTGTGGTATGCTGTGGCAGACAGTGCCTGGTATTGCCGTTCTGTTGCCTCAGGTGAAACCCGCAACCTTACCGGGAACCTGCCTGTTGCCTTTTATAATGAATTGCACGATACGCCCAGTGATCCCCGGCCTTATGGTACGGGAGGATGGATTGGCGATGATGATGCACTGCTCATTTACGACGCCTTTGACATCTGGAAACTCGATCCTGCCGGGAAGAAAAATCCGGTGAATATAACTGCCGGAATGGGCAGGAAAGAAAATATCCGGTTCAGGGTGGTAACACTCGACCGTGAAAAAGAGACCATTCCGCCGAAGGCCAAATTGCTGCTCAGCGCTTTCCACAGATACAATAAAAAAAGCGGCTTTTATACGAAAGACCTGAAGAAGAGTGGAGTGCCGGAAAAACTGTTTTTAAATGATTTTTCCTATTTCCCGCCTCCGGTAAAAGCAAAAAATGCCGATCAGCTTATCTGGAGGAGAAGCACCTTCCAGGTGTATCCCGACCTGTGGCTGAGTGATTTGAATTTCAATAATGCAAAAAAAATATCATTTGCTAATCCCCAACAATCAAAATATCTGTGGGGCACGGTTGAACTGGTTGAATGGACCGCTTACGATCAGCAAAAGTTACAGGGGCTGCTGTATAAACCTGAGAATTTCGATCCCCATAAAAAATACCCCATGATCGTTTATTTCTATGAGCGGAGTTCAGATGGCCTGCATCGCCATACCACTCCCGGCCCCTGGAGATCAACCATTAACAAGAGCTATATGGTAAGCAACGGCTACCTGGTTTTTGTACCCGATATCCCTTATAAAATCGGATATCCCGGAGAGTCAGCCTTCAATGCCGTGGTTAGCGGCACCATGTCACTCATTCAAAAATACCCGTTTGTGGATAAAGACCATATTGGTGTGAACGGACATAGCTGGGGTGGCTATCAGATCGCTTATCTGGTAACACGAACCAACCTGTTTGCGGCTGCCTATTGTGGGGCACCGGTAGTAAATATGACCAGCGCATACGGGGGCATCAGGTGGGCTTCCGGGATGAGCCGTGAGTTTCAGTATGAGCAGACCCAGAGCCGTATAGGTGGTACCTTATGGGAGAAACCCATGCAGTATTTTGAGAACTCTCCCCTTTTCTTCGTACCGAAAATTCAAACCCCGGTCATGTTTATACACAATGATAACGACGGGGCCGTGCCCTGGTATCAGGGCATTGAGTTCTTTTCAGCACTCAGGAGACTCAACAAACCGGCCTGGATGCTGGTCTATAACGGAGAGGGCCATGGACTGAGCAAAAGACCGGATATGAAAGACCTGACCATCCGTGAAGTTCAGTTTTATGATCATTATCTGAAAGGCAAACCTGCCCCTGACTGGATGGTACACGGACTCCCGGCCATTGACAAAGGGAAAAAGGATGCTTATGAATTGATGAATGATAAAATGATAAAATGATAGAATGACGGAACGAAGAAATGAAAATGTAAAGAGTTGGAATGTTGAGCGGAGCGAAATCCCGCTACTGCGGGAAGTGAATGAGTAAATGATTGAATGATTGAATGATTGAATGGTGGAAGATGGGGTCGAAGAAATGAATGTAAAGAGTTGGAATGTTGAGCGGAGCAAAATCCCGCTATTGCGGGGATTGAATGAATGTATGTTATTTAACAATTTTAAAAAACCGGAAAATGAAAAAAAATGTAATTTTTGCCTTTTTGGTAATGTTGATTGCGGGTACCAACTCCTGCCTTCAAAAACAAGAGGTACCACCTCTTACTCATCCTGACATTAGCAACTGGGACGACCTGTT
>JANTFK010000490.1 GCA_024763595.1 Bacteroidales bacterium
ATACCATGGCCGACATGGATAAGAATACGGTTGATTTCCAGCTGAATTTTGATGATACACTGGAAGAGCCGACCGTACTGCCCACCCGGATCCCCACGTTGCTTGTGAACGGCGCATCGGGCATTGCTGTCGGGATGGCTACCAACATGCCTCCCCACAATTTGCGCGATACTGTGGATGCCATTATTGCTTACATTGATAACCATGACATCGGGATAAGTGAACTGACGGAAATCGTGAAAGCTCCCGATTTTCCAACAGGTGGCATTATTTATGGCTACAATGGTGTTATAGAAGCTTATGAGACAGGTCGCGGAAAGATTGTGGTCAGGGCAAAGAGCGAAATCGAGGTAACCGATTCGGGAAGGGAAAAGATCATTATCACAGAGATCCCTTATCTGGTCAACAAGGCGGAGCTGATCCGAAAGACTGCAGATTTGATCAATGAGAAGAAAATAGAAGGGATCTCTTATATCAATGATGAATCGGACCGGCGCGGAATGCGCATTGTGATCATATTAAAAAAGGAGGCAAGTGCCTACGTTGTATTAAATAATCTACTGAAATACACTCAGTTACAGACATCGTTCAACGTTAATAACATTGCACTTGTCAAGGGAAGACCCAGAACCCTTAACCTTAAACAGCTCATTTCACATTTTGTGAATCACAGGCATGAGGTTGTGGTACGCAGAACACAATATGAACTTGAACAGGCTGAGAAACGGGCACATATTCTGGAAGGACTGCTCAAGGCCCTTGACCATATTGATGAAGTTATTGCCCTGATACGTGCTTCCAGGACTCCAGATGAGGCCAGGGATGGACTGATGGAGCAATTCGGGTTTACAGAGATCCAGGCGAAAGCCATTCTGGATATGCGTTTGCAGCGCCTGGTAGGTCTTGAAAGGGAAAAATTGCGTGCCGAGTATGATGAGTTGATGAAAATGATCGAATACTATAAGCAGGTACTTGCGGATGAAGATTTACGTATGCAGATCATTAAGGATGAGCTTATTGAAGTGAAGGAGAAGTATGGAGATGAGCGCAGGACAGAGATGGTGCCTGACGAGGGTGAATTTGATCCGGAAGATTTCTATGCCGATGATGATATGGTCATCACTATTTCCAAACTCGGGTATATCAAGCGAACCCCGCTGCATGAGTTCCGGACCCAGAACAGGGGAGGTGTCGGCGCCAAAGGCAGCACCACCAGGGAAGAGGATTTTATGGTAAATATGTTTGTGGCTACCATGCATAACACCATTTTATTCTTTACGGAGAACGGAAAATGTTACTGGCTGAAAGTTTACCAGATCCCTGAAGGTGTACGCGCCAGCAAAGGCAGGGCCATTCAGAACCTGATCAATATCGAGAAGGAAGACACGGTAAAAACCTTTGTGAATGTGAAGAACCTGAAGGACCAGGAATACATCAACAACAACTATATCGTACTGGCCACTAAAAAGGGTGTAATTAAAAAAACACGCCTTGAAGCCTATTCCAGGCCCCGTCAGAACGGTATCAATGCTATTATCGTAAGGGAAGGGGATATGTTGCTGGATGCCAGACTGACCGATGGAGAGATGGAGCTCATGCTTGCAGTACGGTCCGGCAAGGCCATACGTTTCCATGAGAAAACAGTCAGGCCCGTCGGAAGGACAGCCTCGGGTGTTAAAGGCATTACCCTGGGGGGAGGTAAGGATGAAGTGATCGGTATCGTGACCGCCAAACCAGGGGAGAAGGATATCCTGGTTATTTCTGAGAATGGATTTGGAAAACGCTCTATCCTGGAGGATTACCGGTTTACGAACCGGGGTGGCAAAGGTGTGAAAACCATCAATATTACCGGGAAAACGGGTGATCTGATCGCCATAAAAGCCGTTACCGATGATGATGATTTAATGATCATCACTGCCAAGGGAATAGCCATCAGACTGGCTGTGAGAGGAGTACGCGTTATGGGACGTAACACTCAGGGTGTGAAGCTGATAAATCTCCGGGAGGGGGACCGGATCGCCGCTGCTACCCAGGTACCTGCCAATGGTGAAAATGAGGAATCTTCACAGAAGGAAACTGAAGATGCTACAGATCAGTAAATTGTTCTGGCATCGTATTTGAAGGTTATAAGTAAAGTTGTTATTTTTGAACCAAATTAATCACAATCAATCAATATGAAAAAGTTTATAACGCTGGCAATTATTGCCGCAGCTGTAATTGGCGTTCATGCCCAGGATATGGGTACCAGTGTAGTTTTATTGAACTATAACACTGTTAAAAAGAAAGTTGAAAAGAGTAATGCTGAGATACAGGACCCGAAAAAGAATGTGAAAGCAGCCACATGGAAAAAGCGCGGTGAGCTTTTCCAGGATGTATTTTTAATCGGACTGGAACAGGTACAGGAAGGTATGACACCTGCAACTTTCAAGCTTTTTTACAAGGAGCCTGACAGTATCGATTCCACAACCGTGAACGGGGCTGTAGAGGAGACCTATACTTATGACCACATGAAATACAGGTTTGTGAATGGGGCATTACAGGACTGGGAAAAGATCGATCCCATTGTTGAGGACCCGCTTCGTGTTGCAACTGAAGCTTACATGAAGGCACTGGAACTTGATGCAAATGGTAAATTGGCATCTAAAATTAAGGATGAACTGATTGTGTTAAAGGGGCAGTTAAAGAGGGATGGCGTAAATCACTATTATTTAAATGATTATCAAGATGCTCTACAGTCT
>JANTFK010000491.1 GCA_024763595.1 Bacteroidales bacterium
AAGGTGGAGTACCTGACTCAATTCAAAATCAACATTTTCCTTGTTAAGGATTTATTTCCGGCAGTAAGTTTTAGGATATAGATGCCTTGAGGAATCTTACTGGTCTGCCATACCAGCGTATGTTTTCCTGCAAGCAACCTCTTGTTTAACAAACATTGCATAAGTTTACCGCTTATATCGAACACTTCAAGCCGGACATGCGTAAACTCGGGAATTCCAAAAACAATATCCGTGCTATGGATAACCGGATTGGGATGATTTTGTTCAAGATAAAATGCATCTTTTCCCTGATCTCCAACATATGTAGAAATTTGCAGAGGCCCGCCCGGTTCAACAATGACACCATTAGCAGAAAGATCATAATCTCCGCGTTTTCCGTCTGTGAGATATAAAAACACTGTATCGGCATTGATCATAGCTCCGGTTTCTCCATCGAAACCAAACTCATACCAATGGGCCTGCTCTCCGGGAGTGGGACCGTATTTATAGTATGTATTAAAAGACGGATCATTCTCCAGAAACAAAGTAGCCACAGTATAACTTCCCTCAGTCAGGCCGGTGATGGTAAAGCTGAAAAAACCAAAAGGAGCATTGGATCCCGAAGGTATTCCCGGTGCATCGGGATTGGGATTATCAATTGCGCCCACATTTTCAAGCAGTACAGAATCGGGTACCGCCAGCGTCACATAGTGTTGTTGATCGTACGTATGAAAGGAAGCAACATGATCCTGTTGCCAGTCGGGTATTTGGTCTCCGTTGCCATCATAGTCCGGGTCTGTTCCCTGTGGTCCTTGCTCAAGGGAATCGGCAATCCCATCATTGTCCTGGTCGGTAAGTTCTCCGAAATGCCCGTTTTTATCAACCCGTTGTGCATAAATATCATAATCGTTTCCATTGCGTTTGTCCTGCCAAACAAAGATGGCCCCCGCATCCCCGTCAGAGGCAATCACAGGCATGGATTGCTCTCCTGTGGCAGTAGTGATAGCAATACCGTTGATTTGCCAGAGGGGTATTCCCAAACTGTTTAAACGCTGAGCATAGAGGTCTCCCCATGAATCGGTTCTGCGGTCCTGCCAGGTAATGATCAGACCTCCGGTACCATCCACCACGGCTACCGGGTTCATCTGATCACCGATCCCTACCGAAACCGGCGTCCCGTTTTCATCCCACAGAGCCAGTCCTTCGGCAGTAAAGTGCTGGGCAAAAATGTCATAATCCTGTCCCCTGCTTTCCTGCCAGGTAACCATAACACCCCCGTCTTCCCCCGGCACCGCATCACACATAGTCTGGTCGGCAAAAGTGCTGCTTATCTTCACACCGTTGTTACCCCATTGCCGGTCTCCGGAGTCATTGATACGCTGTGCATACAATCCCGGTGGATTACCCTGTTGGGAAAAAACAATTACGGCGCCACCGGCTCCATCGCCGACAATATCGCATACCTGCAGTTTATCCTGAAAGTCACATATCTCCAATCCATCTGTTTGCCATTGTATGTTTCCTTCCGCATCAATCCGCTGGGCAAAGATATTGACGGTTCCTATTCCTGCGCGCGAATCTTCCCACACAATAATGGCCCCACCATATCCATCCCACGCAAGGGCCGGATTCGACTGACTCTCACCAGCGGTGCAGACAGCCACTCCATTCTTTTTCCACAGGATATTTCCATTTGCATCAACCCTTTGGGCATAAATATCGGTAGTACCAGGAGTACCCGGTAAATAAGACCAGGTGATCAGGGCACCGCCGGCATGATCACTGACAACCTTATGGAAAGATTCGGTACCGGCGGTATCTGAGATTGTAACATCGTTAAGAGGCCAGATTTTTTCACCACTCCCGTTCAAACGCTGGGCAAAAATATCGTAATTATAAAAGTTCAGCGGGCCCCTGTTCCATACGATGATGGCACCGCTGTCCTGGTCCTCTGTCATGAGTGGCCGGAAATGACCTTTGTTCAGGGCGCTTGCATTTACCTGCAACCCGTCTTCGGTCCATCGGATCATTCCGGCGGAATCTATTTTCTGGACAAAGATCTCTCCTCCGAATATCGATGCGGTATAACGATAATCACGCCAGCAAATGATCACACTTCCTGCACCGTCCGAAACAACAGCAGGTTCTCTCTGGTCCTTGGCTGCGCCGGAAATCATAACGTTTTCGCCTGGATCACTACCCCATTGTGCTTCAGCTGGAAAAGGACCCATAACATAAATGAGAAGAATGGATAACAGAAAAAACAACATTTGAGAATTTGCCGGGGTTTTCATGACAAAGGGTTTAGGTGACAATATGGTTACAATATAACCTTTGATTGCAAACTGTGATATCCCATGAATATGGGATATTCTATGTTTTTTTTGAATGCTGAGAGGCAAATTTGCTTATCAACACCTTACGCTGAACACCTCAGCTATTTTTGGTAGATTCAAGAAATTAGTGCAACAAAATTTCATAAAGTTGCACCAAATCCTTGAACCGAAGATATACTAACCAACGATATGAATTATAAAGCAATACCCGCTTGTAACATGATCTTCTATTATCATAATTCTCGTATTACAAGAACCCAAGTATTCGTATAAGTTCCTGCCAAAGGCATCCGAGCTGGAAAATTACAAATGCTAAAGGTCCTTGCGAAGCCTGAAGGTCTTTCCCGCTCAAGGCTCATTGCTCAATTGCTCCTCGCTCATCTCCCTCTTCTCCTCACTCTCATTCCATCATTCTACCCC
>JANTFK010000492.1 GCA_024763595.1 Bacteroidales bacterium
CCTATTCAGGATGCCAAAATACGGACTGAGGGTTATAAATAATATATCAGGGGGGAGTGATTAACTACACAAAATGAAAAGACGAAGATTTTTAACAGGATCGGCAATTGCATCATCGGGGCTGATGATGGGAATCAATGCCTGTAGCCCAAAGGGTGGGGAAAAAGTTTCAGAAGATACTTCTGTGAATAAAATTGACACACTTGCCGGTCAACCCATCAAACAACTTTTAGAACAGTATCATTACTATTTATTTGATGATTTTCTACCCTTTATGGACAAATATGTGATTGATCATCAATATGGCGGGTTTATGTGCAATACCAATCGTGATGGGACCAATATCACGCAAAACAAAACAGCCTGGTATGAAGGACGCGGGATATGGGTATACTCTTTTCTCTATAATAAATTGAAAAAAGATCCGGCCTATCTGGAGATTGCTGGAAAGTCAGTTGAATTTATCTTAAATAATGAACCATCGGGTGATCATTTATGGCCGGGATCATTTTCAAGAGAAGGCAAACCGATGGGTGATCCTCCCAATAATATTTATGGAGATCTGTTTGTAGCCAATGGCTTGTCTGAGTATTCACAAGCATCAGGAGAGGAAAAGTACTGGGATAAAGCAAAAGAAATATTATTGAAATGCCTGAGAATATACAACCAACCTGACTATGGATATATTGTGAATTACGGTCCCAGTAGCACGTTTAACCTAAAGACCCCATCCGCAAATCAAAACATAGCCACACCGGAGGTTATACACCCCAAAGGTCCCAGGGTACTGGGGCATTGGATGGTCATCATCCGGTTGGTGACTCAGATGCTCGAACAGAGATCTGATCCGGAACTGGAAAAAATTGCAGACGAATGTGTTGATGCAATCATGAATTACCATTTTAACCCTGAGTTTAATCTTTTCAATGAAGCGCTGAACCATGACCTTTCCAGAGCTGAAGGTGCTTTTTCTCAGTTCGTTTATACAGGGCATGCCATTGAAACATCATGGATGTTATTATACGAGGCCGAGAGGAGAAAAGATAAAGCACTTTTTAACCTTGTTGCCGACAGATTTAAAAGGCATGTTGAGGTTGCATGGGATGATGTTTACGGGGGTGTTTTCCGAGCACTTGACAATGTGAATGAAAATGTATGGAAAGTAGATAAAGTGCTCTGGGCACAGGAGGAAGTACTGATCGGCTCTCTTTATATGATTGAACATACAGGCGATCAATGGGCAAAAGATATGTTTGCAAAGATGTATGACTATGTCATTGATAAATATCCATTGAAACAATATGGCTATCCCCTATGGATACTGGGAGCCGACAGGAAAGTTACTTTTGAAGAACAATATACCAGGGTAGGCAATTTTCACCATCCCAGACATCTTATGTTAAACATTCTGAATCTTGAAAGAATGATTAATCGTTACTCAAAATGATGGAAAAAAGATTTTCATATTTTCATTTTCTGCTGATATCGTTTTTAGTGATCATGTTGGTCAGTGTAGACAATCTCTTCTCTAATCCAACCCCGTGTTCCCAAGGAGACCAAACCATAAAGCAGGATTCAGGAATCGCAAGAGATCTGAGAGACTTTACCAATGCGGATGGCAAAATTCCTGATGGGCTGGATAATGAAATTGACGATACGAGGGCCATGAAATCAGCGCTTTCCGTCGGACCAGGCATCGTTCGAATCCCGCCGGGTCACTTTTGTTTTGGCGATGTTGAGATTCCCTCTGATGTTTTGGTTGTGGGAAGCGGCCGGGCCACGGTTGTCCACTCCAACGGTGCTGAGGTCATTTTTCGTCAAGAAAAGAGAAACCGCTGGATACTGAGGGATATGGTTCTCGATGGTGGTGCTGAAGGGGACTGGAAACAAAGGAAAGATCTGGGACAGAGCGGTATATCAATGGAACACTCGACGGAATGGGAAATCTCAGGACTGGTCATTCGGAATATGAACGGCGCAGGTGTTGAAATTTCATTCGTATACAGTGCGGCTCCGTGGAAAAATAATGGAACGATCATAAATGTTCAGGCCACGGGAAACTTTGCAGGTATCCGATTTGGCAAGCGGGCTGAATATATCAACAGTACGGCACTGGGCTGCTACGAAAATGTCAACGGCTGCATCATCCATGGCGGGAATATCAGCATCACGAACTCCAACTTCACAAGCAACTTTACAGGAATCCTTATGGAAGACAAGGAAAATGGTTCGCATGGCAGTATCACCAATTGTCTTGTCAATCACAACCTTAAATACGCTGTTTTATGCAGGGGAGTCAGAAACGGCATGGTCATTAATTCCTGCTGCTTTTTTGGGGGAACACTGCTGATTCAGGACTCGGAAGGCGTGAATGTCACTTCGTGTATAATCGCCTGCCATGTTAAAGTGACCGGGGAAAACACCAACCGTATTGCCGGGAATCACATCCGGGGTGATAAGGGAGCTTTCACCTATGAGTTTGAACCCTCCACGATCGTTCAGGATAATTTCCCTTCATTCGACTCGAAGCAGTAAAGAAATGTTGATATTTAAAAATCCAACCAGTTATGAAAAGTAAAAGGTTTTTAGGGAAGAACGCTTCCTTTTTGCCGAATCCTATCCTATTCGCGGACTTAATTTGGCATATGATATGACCGGCAAAGGCAGTTGGTATGAAAATTATTGGGGCCAGAAGATAGGCGTGCTTCCCTTCCA
>JANTFK010000493.1 GCA_024763595.1 Bacteroidales bacterium
GATCAATGTTGTAGGAAAAAGAGATGATGGAACCACGCAGGCATTAAACGCCCCGCCCATAGATATACAATATCCTGCAGATCCCTCTGAAATACCTGCAGTGGGTTCGGTAACCCTGGATAAAAATAATACCGATATAGTGCCCCTGATTGATCTCCATCCTGCCCGGATTGTGTATCAGGGCCGTGCCCGCCTGAACCCTGACGGGTTCCAGGGATTTACCAATTTTGTTTCCCTGGGCTCTGCGATCGTCGGTGACCTGGAAGTGGAAGTCCCGCTCGAATTCAGGATCCAGAATCTCGAATTGAAAGATACAATGGATAATCCGTTTGAATCCAATCCGGTAGACTCTTCCGAAATTGGTCTGGAAGACCTGGATTATGCAAAATTATACATCTCGGTAAACAATGGCTTCCCCATTGGTATTGATTTCAAAATATACATGTATGACTCTGTCAACCAGGCAATGATTGATTCAATTGTCATCGATCAGGCCATTGACGCTGCACCTGTTGACAATACCGGCAGGGTTACCGAACCCGCAACCGGTTCCCAGGTTGTTGAGTTGGGGCGGTCAGATCTTGATCATCTTCAGATGGCTCAGAAACTCATTGTTGCCGGTATTTTCAATACCAGTAACCAGGGGAGTGTTGATGTGAAAATTTATACAGATTATTCCATAAACTTTAATTTTGCTTTCAGCGCAAAAGCAACTGTTGGATTCTAATGAAATTGAATATCATGAAAATATTAAGACAAGGTCTTAAAACCTCACTAATGTTCCTGCTGGTCTGGATTCCTGTAATCTCTTCCGGACAGGAAAGCCAAACGCTCTATTTCATGCGTCTGCCGCAATCTTCATTTATGAATCCGGCACTGGTTCCGGATTGCCGGGTGTACCTGGATTTTCCGGCCATCGGTTCTACTGACCTTACCCTGAAAAACAATAGTCTCTCATTCTCAGACATTATTTTTCCCGGCACCGGAGTTAACGCTGACTCCCTGATCACTATCCTGCATCCGGATTACAACATCGATGATTTTCTTGCCAAACTAAGCAATAATAACTTCTTTTCGGTAAATCTGCATACAAACCTGTTCTCCCTGGGGTTCAGAGCTGGCAATAGCATGATAAACTTTAATATTGTGGATAAAATCGAAGGTTCCTTTGGCATTCCCGGAGATATAGCAACCCTGATATTTAAAGGAAACGAAAGTTTTGTGGGAAACCAAATTAACCTGAATCCTCTTTCATTGAATCTGAGCTGGTACCGGAGTTACGGTCTGGGGTTTTCACAGGAACTTTTCCCTGGTTTCCGCCTGGGTCTCAAGGGGAACCTCCTTACGGGTATCGCCAATGTATCGTTGGATAATGCGGATCTGAGTATTGCCATCGACGAAACCGATTTTACCCATAAATTGAACGCTGACCTTCAGGTGAATGTTTCGGGTCCGTTAAGTTTTGTTAAAGACAGTGCCGGTAACATTACGGATATACAAATGGACCCTGCTTTTTCAAACGCTTTTGACCCCGGAGTTGCCATCCCTTACATGTTGAGCTTTAAAAACCCCGGATTTTCTGCAGATTTTGGCGCTGAATATAATTTTTATGATAAAATCAGGGTCTCGGCAAGCGTAATCGATCTGGGATTTATTTACTGGCAAAGGGATGTTTCAAATCTGGTGTCCAAAGGAACTTTTGATTTTAACGGAATTGACGCCAGTCCCGAATTTAATGTAAATGATACCAACACCATTGGTGATGTTGCCAACGCATTACTTGACTCATTGGCCGACATATTTACACCTGTGGATCAAAGCGTTGCCTATTTTACTTCGCTTAACCCGAAAATTTATCTTGGTGGTTCTTATTCATTTGCCGAGAATTTTTCACTGGGTGTACTCTCCAGAACAGAAATTGCCGACAAGAAACTGGTACAATCGTTTACTTTTTCCGCCAATGCAGGTTTGGGAAGGTTCCTGAGAACATCCCTGTCGTACACACTCGCCAACAATTCTTATAAAAACATTGGAGCCGGACTCAGTCTGAGGGGTGGTCCTTTTCAGCTCTATTTGATCACTGATTACGGTCTCGGAGCATTGTATCCCGATGAAGCCCATGCACTGAATGTATGGTTTGGCTTTAATTTTACGTTCGGGTGCAGGAAAAAACTGATGACCGACCCACCGATGATCCTGTAGTACGTTTCTCAACATTTACCTGTTTAAATTTTACCTGTGCTGATTTAAAATGTATTTTTATCCCTGTTAAGGTGACATGCAAGATTTTTTCAGTTTGCCTTGGGGAGATACAACCCTGTGCGTACATTTGTTAAGTATTTTCCTGCATGATTCATGTTGCCTGAAGGATTAATTGATTGTTTCATGTACTGTTGAACCACAAAACGGATGCCTTATGGACAAGGACGGTTTCAAAAACAAAATAGCACCGCATCTGCTCGCCCCCGTAATTTTTCTGATCATTGTTTTCGCTTATTTTTCTCCGCTTCTTCAGGGCGAAGCCCTGATGCAACACGATATCACTCAGTATCGGGGGATGTCAAAAGAGATCAATGATTTCCGCGAAAAAACCGGTGAAGAACCTTTATGGACCAACAGCATGTTTGGAGGCATGCCGGCTTATCTGATCAGCACACGGTACAAACTGAACCTGTTTCGTTATGTTGACCAGGTTATCT
>JANTFK010000494.1 GCA_024763595.1 Bacteroidales bacterium
TATTTTCCAAAGGAGAAAATGAGCTGAACTTCAGCATGAAAAAAGGGGAGTCTGTTACATTTAAATACAGACTTGTCGTTGCAGGTGAAAATCTGACTGATGAACAAATTAACCGGTTGGCCGACGAATTTGCTTCCAAATAGGCTGCTATTGTTGCTGTTCCTGGGAGGTGGGTGGAATGTGGCGCTTTTTGCGCAACTACCGGCTTTACTTACCCTAAAGGAGTGCATTCGTCTTGCCGAGGAAAACAGTTATCAATTGCAATCGGATGACTATGAAATTGCAGTTGCAGAAAATATAGCCTCGGCAGTGGATTCCCGTTCCATTCCCAGGATCACCGGCGAGCTTGCCACCGATAACAGATTCTTGCAACCCTATTATTTCAATCAGATGTGGGCTTCGGTCCATGCAGACTGGTCGCTGGGTGACCTGATCAGGAAAACGGGCCGGTCGGCTTCTCAGGATATTGAAACCCGGCGACTGGAAAAGGAACAACACCGCCTAAGTGTCATTGGCCGTTCCACCTCCCTTTATATGAGTATTTTGCAGGTTCAGGAACAGATGAAGATCCTGGGAGTCAGGATAGGTTTTCTGCAACATCACCACAAGGTTTCCCAGGGCATGTGGCAGGCGGGATTGGTTTCACAATTGGACCTGTTACAAACAGAGTCGGAGATCGTTAAACTTCAGGAAGATAGTGCCCGCCTGGCCATCATCCGGGCCAACCTCGGTGTGGAACTGGTTCATTTACTGGGAGAGAAGCGTACTGATAGCTTGACCCTTGCGCCAGTGAAACTCGACACTATTGCTGCACAACCTGTTCCCGGCATATCACTGGAAGATCTGTCACAAAATCCTTTATTGACCGCCTTTGATTCCAGGCTGAAAGCGCAACAATTCAGATCAGATGAAATTGGTGCAGAACAGATTCCTCATATTACACTGGGAAGTGGGTATGTGAGAGATGCAGATCCCACCGGTGACGGCAACTACTGGATGATCAATGCGGGTGTAATGATCCCTATCTATTACGGGAATGTTTTTACTTATGAAAAACAGGGATCCAGAGCCATGGAGGAATCGCTGGTTGCCCGTAGAAGCGAATCTGAGCGGGAATTAATGATCCACCTGGTCCAGGTACATGAAAAAATGGTGAATCTTAAAAGCCTGATGGATCTGCAACACCAAAGGCATGACATATCAGCCAGTGCTGTGGATTTTGCAGGGATAAATTATGAATCAGGTATCTCTTCGAATCTGGATTACCTCTCCTCGCAACAAAGGTTAACCCATACGGAGCTGGCCATTGAGGAGACCCGGCTGGAATATGCAGTGAACCTCATTGAATTCTATATCACCACCAACCGGATTGATCGGATTATTGCCATGGACTATAACCAGGATGAAAAATAACTCAATATACCCATGAACAGATACCGGACCCCACTATTTATCCTGATCATCATTTTTTCTGCTTCATGCAGGCAACGGGAACCAGCCATCAGGAAAAATCTTCCCCCTCTTCAAATCCGCGTGGAGAAGGTATCCAGGATGGATCTCACAGACAGCATCCGGATATTCGGTGTAGTGAAATTAAGACAGGAAGCTTTTCTGGCCTCCCAGTTCGACGGTCGCCTGAAAGAATTTTCCCTGTTGCGGGGAGACAAGGTGGAAGAGGGCCAGGAGATCGGGGTTATTGTCCCGCCCAAGCGGGAAGCATTGAACCAGGCCATGGACGGGATGGATCAGGAGCAACAGGAGATCCTGACCCGGGAAATCAGGGAGATCCCTCTGTTATGTCCCATGAAAGGGACCGTGCTGGAGGTGATGCAACACAACGGAGACGTGTTACAGAAAGGGGAATCAATCGTCCATATTGCAGATTTAGGTAAACTGGATATTTATGGGGATCTTCCTGTCAGATACCTGCCGCAGGTTAGAAAACTGAATGCCCTGAAGGTTGCCTTTGTTGATTATCCGCACAAACCACTGCTTCTACCCATCAGTGCATTTGACGGGAAAGTGGATTTGCAGAAACAAACCATCCAGATTCGCCTGGCATTAAATAATCCCCAGGCTGAATACAGGCCGGGGATGATGGTAAGCCTGGCTTTCCCGGATAAGGTTCATAAGGGAGCCATGGTTATTTCCAGACCGGCCATGCTGGAAGAGGAGGGTATCTACAGCGTATTTGTGGTTAAAGAGAACCAGGTTGAAAAGCGTCAGATTCAGATAGGGATCAAACATGACGATTATGTGGAAGTGTTGCATGGACTGGAAGAAGAGGAGGTTATTGCCAGCAGGAAGGTTTATTCCCTGACTGATGGAATGAAAGTACAGGTTCAATGAGAAAGCTGTCGCAATTTGCCGTTGATAATAAAAGAGCCATGATTTTCATGGCCCTGTTGTTATCATTGACTGGCGGTTACCTGATCTACCATATCCCGCAGGGTGTATTCCCGGATGCCACTTTTCCGCGAATTGCGGTACTTGTGGATTATGGTCTTGCTCCCATTAAAGAGATGGAGATGGAGATTGCCAAGCCCATTGAAGAAGCAGCCATGATGGTAGAAGGTGTTCGTACGGTGCGGACCAGCATCAGTCGAGGATCGGCCGAAATAAACATAGATTTCCAATGGGACCAGGATATGTTCAGGGCGTATCAACTGGTTCAGGCACAGGTTAGCGGGATA
>JANTFK010000495.1 GCA_024763595.1 Bacteroidales bacterium
CCACCAAACAGCGCTATTCGGATTTTATACTGGAGTACGAAATAAAGATGGACCGGGGTTTGAACTCGGGGGTTCAGCTCCGCAGTTCTGCCATACAGCCCGATGGTACGGAGCGGGTGAATGGGTACCAGGTGGAGTGCGATGATCATCCCGGCAGGCCGTGGGCTGGGGGGATCTATGAAGAGGCTGCACGTGGCTGGCTCTATCCCATGTCCTGCAACATGGCTGTCACCGGTAATAACCGGACCGGCGAGTGGAACCGGGTCAGGGTTGAAGCGGTGGGGAACACCATCCGGACCTTTATCAACGGGGTCAATTTTGCCAACCTGGTTGATCCCGAACGTCAGGAGGGGTTTATTGCACTTCAGGTACATGGCATTAATGATGCTGAACTGGAAGGGAAAGAGATCCGCTGGAGAAATTTGCGTATCCTTACGGAGGAACCGGAGAAATTTATGCTAACCGGTGTGGAACTGGGTCCCGAGGTGAGCTATCTGACCAATGAGCTGACTCCGGCTCAGCAAAAGGAGGGATGGAAACTGTTGTGGGACGGAAAAACCACCCGTGGATGGAGGAGTGCCAGGCTGGACAGGTTCCCGGATGTTGGATGGTCCGTGGACAATGGCATCCTGACCGTGGAGCGAAGTGATGGCAGGGAATCGGCTCATGGAGGGGATATCATCACCACCGAAATGTACGGGAACTTTATCCTGGAAGTTGATTTCAGGCTGACCGAAGGTGCCAACAGCGGGATCAAATATTTTGTAGACCCGGATATGAATAAAGGTGCAGGCTCTGCCATCGGTTGCGAATTCCAGCTTCTTGATGATGCACATCATCCCGATGCAGTACATGGCGTTGCAGGAAACCGTACACTGGCTTCGTTATATGACCTGATAGCTGCGGATGCCCTGCAGTTTGGCCAGGATAATATTAAAAAACGCGTCAATGGTGTCGGGAAATGGAACCGGGCTCGCATTGAGGTGAGGGGCGCAAAAGTGGCTCATTATCTTAATGGGGTGAAAGTTGTTGAGTATGAACGTGGCACTCAGATGTGGAGGGCCCTGGTGGCCTATAGCAAATACGCAAAATGGCCGGCGTTCGGGGAAGCCGGGCAGGGGCATATCCTGCTGCAGGATCACGGCGACGAAGTGAATTTCAGGAATATCAGGATTCTGGAGCTGGATTGATTGTTTGAAAGCAGCTGCAGTTTTCCGTTACTGAAAAATTTCTATATTTGTCTTCTTACGGACTTTTGGAGTAAGCGAGCATGGTGGAACAGATTATTATGAGGAGTGGCTCCCACTCTCTGAACGGTTTTAATTTTGATCATATTGTTCCTGTTTCAGGACTTGATTTTTCTTCCCAGGTAAAGAGTTGCGTGGATCAACTTCAGGAGTTTATTCACCACGAAGGCAACCAGGCTTATTACGTTACCCAGCAAACGTTCTTTATTCATGCAGATTCCCGTGAGCAGTATGACGAGCGTGCAGGGGAGATACGCAGGCATCTGCATCAGGCGGGCGGGATGAACCAACCGGCAACCAGCATTGTGGCACAGAGCCCTGTATCTGGAAATGATGTGGTGCTGGAACTTATCTGTATTCCGGCAGATACCGACAGGGAGGTCATCTATAAATCCTGGGCAGGGATAAACTATACTGTAGTTGAATATAATGGATATAAGGCTGTTCATTGTGCCGGGTTGACCGGTGAGCCGCAGGACACAATCTCCGCTTGCTCCCACAGGGCATTTAAAACGGGCATGCATATACTTTCACTGGAAGGGCTCTCCATCGACAACATCGTTCGTCAGTGGAACTATATTGAAAAGATTACCGCTGTAACTGAAGGTGGAGAGTCGCAGAATTATCAGATATTCAATGATATAAGAGCCAATTATTATGACATGGGCCATTTTGACAGTGGTTTCCCTGCAGCCACGGGTATCGGAATGGATACCGGAGGCGTCATTATATCCTTTATTGCACTCTCCGATGCTGAAGATTTAATACTGAAGCCCATCAGGAACCCGGGTCAGATCGATGCCCACAGCTACTCGGAAGGTGTCCTGCAGGGTAGTGAAAGCATGAAATGTACACCAAAATTTGAAAGGGCCAAGATGATATCCACAGGGGGCCGGCACTACTTTTATGTCTCCGGGACGGCTTCCATTCTGGGCGAAAAAACAGTGCATGCAGGGGATGTCGCGAAGCAGACCCGGACAACCATTGATAATATACGAAGGCTCTTCTCCCGGGAGAACCAGGCTTCCCTGGGATTGTCCTTTGATGTCTCCGCCATCCTCTTTTCCCACCTGAGGGTCTATGTGAAACACCAGGAAGATGTTGAAGTAGTCAGACAGATCTGTGAAGAGAACCTCAATTGCAAATCCTCTCTCTTTCTGAAATCAGATGTGTGCCGCGAGGATCTCCTGGTGGAGATAGAGGGTGTTTTTTCAATAACCGAATCCTGATTTTCATATGGCTGTACCCGGTATAAAGTTTTCATGGCACCGGATGGTTGTTATCCTGCTTATTGCGAATGTGTTGATCTCCTGCTCACACAGGGAGACATCATCCGGACAACCCCCCAATATACTTTTTATTTTTGCAGATGATCAGAGCTACAACACCATACACGAACTGGGAAACAGCGAGGTGATCACCCCCACACTGGATGCACT
>JANTFK010000496.1 GCA_024763595.1 Bacteroidales bacterium
AAGAGCCTGAATATGATTTAATCGCCATGCACAAAAAACACGGAGCGGGGTTTTATATGCCGAATCTCGGGCATTTTTATGATGTGGCTTACCCGGAGGATGTTCTGGCAGAGGTGCGTAAAAGTAAAGATGGAAGGCAGATCACCTGGAGCTTCGAGACCCCGTTGGGCCGGATTGAACGCAGCCGCATCTGGGAAGCGGGTTCCTACTCCTGGGGCATACGCGATTGGGGTATTCAGTCTGAAAAACAACTGAAAATTCTTTCCGGTGCGCTTGCAAACCGGACATATAAATTCCTGCCGGAGAAATACCGGGCCTGGGAAAATGCCATCGGGGATACAGGGGTTTGCTACGTTTCGGCAGGTTACAGTGCCATGGGCCACTTACTAAGCTACTGGATGGGCATCGAAGGGACCATTTTTGCAACCTATGACTGGCCGGAAACAATCCGGGAGGTGGTGAATGAGATCAATCAGAACAATCTCTCGCTGATTGATATGCTGGCAGTATCACCGGCCGGGATCATCATCATGGGAGATAACTTCTCAGGCGATGTCCAGCCCCCGGACTTCTTTAACCAGTGGTCGCGTGATTATTATGAAGAAGCCATACGCCGTCTTCATAAAGCGGGCAAGTATGTGGCGGTACACATCGACGGGCGGTTATTCGGTGCCATCAAAATGATCAAAGAGACAGGAGCCGATTGTGGTGACGCCATAACCCCTCCCCCTTTAGGCGATCTGACACCGCAACAGTGCCGGGATGATGCGGGGAAGGATTTTATTCTTTCAGGGGGCGTATCCCCCGATCTCTGGATGCCTGATGTGGACATTGCACTGTTTAAACAGGCGGTGACCGACTGGCTTGCATTAAAAGATCAGAGTCCCAGGCTGATCGCCAATGCAGGCGACCAGGTGCCGCCCGGTGCAGAAGAGAAGCGGATCGATATTATGCGTGAGCTGGTTGAGAAATATGGTAAGTACTGATATTTAAATACCTAACTGACATATACATAAATGATAAATTTGTCTGGCAATTATCTTCCGTGTTTCCTGAAAAGAGCTCTTATCAGCACTACCATCATATTTACCATTATATTTAGCGGTTGTAAAGATCAATCCAAGTTAAACAAACTTGCTGTTGACCAATTAAAGGAGTCTGTTAAAGAGACCCATGCCAACTGGCAACTATTTATAGATGATTACTGGATTGGACAGAGCAATGATATCAAAACAAATTTACATCAGCCTGAGAAAAATCCCCAAAATCCTTTGATCCGGGCTGATGTCCCGTGGGAAGAGAATCCCTACTGCTTCGGTACCGTTATCTATGATAAAACGGATTCCATTTTTAAATTCTGGTATCAGAGTTACAATTCTGATGCAGAAGTGCCGGAAAGAACACCTATTCTTTATGCCACCAGTACCGATGGTATTAAGTGGGTAAGGCCAGATCTCGGAGTGATTGAGTTTAATGGATCAACAAACAATAACATCATTCTTCAAAACTACGGATATCATGATCTTTACTCTCCCGGTGTCATCAAAGATGATAAAGACCCCGATCCTGATAAACGATATAAAATGATCTGGTGGGATTTTCCATCAGGGGATAAGGGATATCGGGACGATGGAATGTGTGTTGCTTTCTCTTCGGACGGTGTTCACTGGAGAAAATATCCGGACAATCCTGTGCTTCATGCAAAAAAGGAGGAAAAATCAATCAGCGACGTGATGTCTGTGATGCTGGATCACAAGACCGGTAAATTTGTTGTATACACAAAAGGTTGGGCCGATCCATGGCCTTCACACCGGCAAATAGTACGCACAGAAAGTATTGATTTTATTCACTGGTCAGAACCGGAAGTTGTGATCAGGCATAAACATGATCTGAAAGATCCACAATCCTATGGGATGACTGTATCACAATATGGGAACAATTACATTGGCTTGATTTGCTCTTACAAACTACCAGGTAATGAAACCATTGATGTTCAATTGACGATCAGTCATGATAATAAAAACTGGTCACGTGTTGCCAATCAGGAGACTTTTATTCCACTGGGAGCGGCAGGAAGCTGGGATGACGGAATGATCTTCTGTGCGCCTGTGTTCAATCATGGTGATAATACACTCATCTATTACGGTGGTTGGGATAATACGCATAACAGCGAGGACCCCAGGCATAGCAGCATTGGTCTTGCCACCTTAAGGCTGAATGGTTTTGTTTCCCTCGATGCCGGACCGGTACCGGGAAGGGTTACGACCCATGCAATGCAATATTTTAACGGGCCGCTGCTGGTTAATGTTGATGCCGCTAATGGATCACTACGTGCAGAGTTGCTGGATGCTGAGGGTAGTTCCATATCAGGTTATACAATGCGTGAATGCCTGCCGGTTCAAACCGACGGCATTTCACATTGGGTGCAATGGCGCAACCATGCTGAATTACCGGATACGAAAAAGCCGATACGCATCCGTTTTGAGATAAAAAATGCCTCCCTGTACGGTTTTTACGCAGGATCGCACGCTGTCAGAGTTCAGGTTTTGGTATCATCCGAGCGGATGTGAAGATCGTTTTGCGGGAAGGGGATGATCAAAGGATATAAAGCATATGAACCGGGCCACAAATAAGAATTTGTACTAAATTAGTGTTTCAGAATAGAATATACAAAAA
>JANTFK010000497.1 GCA_024763595.1 Bacteroidales bacterium
TGATGGGCAGTAATGCGACCATCATATCGTGCCTCTTTATGTATGCCAAAGACGACGGGCTGGATAGCGGAGGGAGCGGCGGAGGAGAGATCGTTGTCAGGGACACCTGGTTTGAATCCATATTCCATGAAGGTGCTGCATTATCCAGCGGTGGGACGGTACAAAAAACCCATACCTTTGTGAACTGCACCTTTGCCAATTGCGGACAGGGACTGGAACTTGGATACAGCAGTCCGAACCACACTGTTTCGGTGGACTCCTGCATCTTCAGGGGGAACGGGATAGGCATCCGCTATGGTGACAACTACATTTCACAACACCTGGGCAGGATGAGCGTCTCCAACAGCAGGAGCATATTGAACCAGAGTTATGATATCTGGAACATGGTCAGAGAGCACTGGAGTGCTGACACATTCAAAATGGAGTTTCATAATGTGTTGGTATCCACTGAGAACCCCATGTATCCGCAATTACAGATAGATGAAACATATTGAAAAGGCAACCCTGATGATCCTCTGCTGCTTGCTGACACTGCCTGTGGCTGCACAGGAAACAAAAGTTGTGCGGGACCTGGCCCTGTGGTCCGGAGTGGCCATTGAAAAGAAGGTGCATAAGGATTGGACTTTTTCCCTGGAACAGGAATTCAGGATCGGGGAAGATATCTCCACACTCAGGAATTCCATCACAGAAGCAGGGGTGCGTTACAGGATAAACCGAAATTTTGCCCTTCAGACCAACTACAGGTACAACCGGCACAGGATCAATGAGGGAAGCTTTAAACCGAGAACCCGCTACAATTTCGATTTGCGCTACAAAGGCAGACTTGACTTTATTACTTTAGCTTACAGGGCCAGGTACCAGAAGGAAGTGGAGGGGATGAACCTGCTGGATCCCCACACGGGTTATAAAAAATACCTGCGACACAAGCTGACCCTATCATACAGTGACCTGAAGCAGTTGAAACCCTATGCGTATGCAGAGCTGTTCAGGCTCTACAGAATGTATAAACCGGCCCGTTATGATTACTACCGTGTAGTAGCCGGTGTGAGCTACACACCCGGGAAGATCGGGAAAGTGGATCTCTCTTACGGTTTCAACCATGAATTTAACACAACGCTGCCTGCCACCCTGTTTATGTTCAGACTCTATTATACCTATTCGTTCTGATGATTTTTCCCCTTCACATACGGCTTCCGGGTTTGATGCTGACTCTCCTACTGACCATTACTTCAGGCTGCTACAAGGAGATACCGGTCAGGGATAATGCCCTGCCGGAGGAGGCCAGACAGCTCCTCTCCCTGGATGATGTGGAGGGAATGGTGGATAATTTGACCGGGAATATCATGTTTACCATCGGGGGAGACTCCCTGCCCGACTATGCACCTGAGATCTCATTTGGTAATTACAGTGCCATGGAGCTGGCCGGAAAGGATATCGTAAACGGCGCTGTCAACCACCTGGGACCCGTTGTGGTCAATCACCCCTATCTGTTGCTTGCCCGGAAAGATCAAATGGTTGATACGTTCAGGGTGCTGTTTACCACACTCCCCCTGGTCCACATCCTATCAGGTACAGAGATCCCCGATGAACCAAAAGTTCTTGCACACATTCAGATACAGTATTGCAATAAGGGTGAGGATGCTTCGGCGGTCCATTATTTTCAATCATATGCGGGAATTGAGATCCGGGGCAGAAATTCGACCCGCTATGATAAAAAGTCTTATGGGCTTGAATTGTGGAAAAATGAATCGGGGAAAGATGTGATGGTTCCGCTGCTTGGCATGCGGTACGGGGAGGACTGGATCCTTGATGCCATGTATGTTGATCAGCTCAGGATGCGGAACAAGCTGGCGTTCCAGGTGTGGGAAACGATCGGTTCGGTACCAGAGCAGGATGGAAAAAAAGGTGTTTACCCGGGGATCAGGTGCAGATATGTGGAACTCTTTCTCAACAACAACTATTCCGGGATATACTGTCTGGGCGAAAAACTGGATGAAAAATTGCTGCACTTTGCCCCCGATCAGGATGAAAAGGGCGGGGTCCTTTATAAAGCCATCGACTGGGCCAACGGTTCCACACGGTTTGAAACCAGTTACTCTGAACCTTCCTCGCAAATGGTGTGGGACGGATGGGAATTGATCTATCCGGACGACCGGCCGGCCTGGGAACCGCTGGCACAACTGAAAGATTTTGTAGTGAACAGCGGGGACAGTGATTTCAGGGCTGAAATTGCATCCTGGTTTGATATCAAGAATGCCATCGATTATTACCTGTTCATCAATTTATTGCTGGCCTATGATAATGCCGGGAAAAACACATTCCTGGCCAGGTATACCGGGCAGGGACCTTTTTTTATCATGCCGTGGGATGCCGAAGGGTCGTGGGGACGGATGTGGGACGGATCTGACGCCAATACTTTCGGCATACTGGAAAATCATATCATCTATCGCCTGCTGGCCACCGATGCGGACGATTTCAACAACAGGGTTAAAACAACCTGGAAACGCTACCGGTCATCCCGGTTCAGCAAGGAGACATTGATGAAGCAAATTGATCAGAACTACTCCATTCTGTTAAAAAGCTGGGCCTATGACCGGGAGAACCTTCGCTGGAACGTTTCCATTGATCCGCAACAGGAGTATGCATATATGACCGGATGGCTGGAAGCCAGGTT
>JANTFK010000498.1 GCA_024763595.1 Bacteroidales bacterium
GATATTTTTCAACTGCGTGGTAATACACAGGCTTTTTGGGTTCCAGGGACGCACATAATGTCAATAATACATTCAGCCCTGTCCCGAGTCCAATCTCCAAAATGCGAACAGACATTTTTCGAATCGCCCGAAAACCCGTTTCAATGAATACATGTTTTGATTCCTGCAGGGCTCCGTGTATGGAATGGTAAGGTTCATCCAGGCCGGGTACAAACAGCGTGTGAGAACCATCTTCGGTAGATCTCAGTTCCCTCTTCATTTTACAAAACTACGGATATCCCTGATATATAACCTGTAACATAACCTGAAACTGTGTATCAGAGCAATGTCTGTATGCCGGGCTTCCCGGGTAAATATTCCGTAAAGATCTTCTCCATGGACCTGAAAATATTGTACGGTCCTTTTCCGTGGAATGATTCAATCTGCCGGATAAGATGAGAAATTTTTTCCCGCCGGGTGCGCTCTTCATGGGGACAATGCTTTTCAATTTTTAACAGGTCACTGAGGTTCGCAAATTCTTTAAGCATCGCTTCATCCAGGTCCAGCAAGGGACGAATCAATTGCAAACGTCCGTTAAACATTTCCAGGGAGTAAGGGAGCGAACTGATCGATCCATGGTAGATCATATTAAGCAGAAGGGTCTCTATGGCATCGTTCCGGTGATGGCCCAGTGCCAGCTTATTGCAGTTCAGTTCTTTTGTCAGGTTGAACAGCTCCTTACGCCTGTGCCATGAACAGATGAAGCATGCAGCCTTTGCCGGATCTTCCTGAAGATCCGGTTCAATGCTACGCATGTGAAGCGGTATTTCCAGGTCAGCACAAAAAGTTCTGAGCCCGGCCCGGTCTATCTGGTAACCGATCCCCCTGGCTTCAATATGTGCTGCAGAGATTTGAAAATCAAACGGGACGGACGAACGCCGCTCAGCAAGTACCTGCAAAAGGATCATGGAATCTTTTCCACCGGATAACCCAACCAGAACATGATCCCCCTCCCTGATAAGTGCATGATCCCGCATAGTGGTCCCCACTTTGCGACAGATCTTCTTGAAAAGCTTTGCCGGCATTATTGAAAGGCAATGGGACCGAAATATCGAGGCGCATGAAAATCAGGTGACGGTAAAAGCACCGGTTGCCAGGAAAGAAAATGGGGCGGTTTCAGCTCATCCCCGCATTTGTAAAAATTGGCTGTTGCATTAACTCCGGAAAGATCATTTAAATTGCTGAAAGTCAAGACGTTTATCGGAATTCTTACTTTCAGGTTCCAGGCGGTATGCTGATTGATGCCCTGAAATGGTTCATGGCCCAGGGAAGGTGTGGTTTCAATCTGGCTGAGTATGTGATCCGGGAGCCAGTTGCGGTTGTTGCGTTCTTTACCTTAGGCACCGAGGATGGTCCCTATGGCATTTATCTCAAAATTATAATAGTGGACCCCGTCAAGGGAGAAAAAGAACTCTACACAACTATCCTCCCATACTGGCGAATTGAATGCAGTATTAACTGCCCGGATGTAAGGCTCTTCAACATCATAGGAAATGTAGATGTTTTTTCCATCATGTTTGATTGTAAAACAGGCCTTTACAGCTGGTGCCTCCACCCAGTTCTGGTTATCAATCGTATGGACCTGTCCGGCCTCTCCTGAATCTTTTCGGTGTATGATCATCTCTTTTTTATGCCAGACTTTTAATAATTTCCTGCAGTTTGTCAAATTTAGATTCCCCATCCTGGGCCAGCTTCATTTGGGCCCGGGTCCTGACCAGGTTATGTTCCTGATATTTGATCTTGTAATATACATCTCCTGCCAGGTAGTCTGCCAGAAAGCGTACAGCCTGCATATAGGGGAAGAGGATCCCGGCATAAACCAGGGAATCAATCTCTGTCCTGGTAAGTATATCACGGGTTGAATCCAGGAAACCGGCGGCAAATGCCTGGAACAGATCAATGTCCATGGTAACACGTTCCAGATCCTCATCATCCTCTTCACCGGTATTTGTCAGTGTCCTGATCCCGTCTCCGAAATCGGATGTTACATAACCGGGTTGAATAGTATCCAGGTCAATAACACACAGCCCTTTGCGGTTCTCATCAAATAAGACATTACTGATCTTGGTGTCGTTATGGGTGACGCGAAGGGGAATTGCTCCCTTTTCTCCCAGTTCGTGAATGGTAAGCATCAAACTGCTCCTGGATCTCACATAGTCCACCTCTTCTTTTACCAGGCTGAGCCTGCCGGCAGCATCATTCTTAATACTCTCTTCAAGCTGGGTGAGTCGCCACTGCATATTGTGGAAATCGGGTATGATTGTCCCTACTTGCGATACAGGCAGGTCATTCAGCATTTTCGTAAATGCACCAAACATACGGGCTCCCTCATAGGCAATGGCCGGATCTGTGGTACTTTCGAACACCAGGTGCCCCTCAATAAACCGGAGCACTCTCCAGTAGTTGTCATCCGGATCCCGGAAAAAGGAACGGCCATCTTTAGCAGAAATGATTGAAAGGGTACGCCTTTCCAGTTCACCGGGAAATTCCTTTTTAACTTTGGCTGCAACGTGATCCGTGACCAGGACCATATTCTGCATCAGCAGTTCCACATCCTTAAAGACATAGTGGTTGATCCTTTGAAGCAGGTAATCCGGCGCTCCGGCCTCACCATTGACCAGGCGGTAACT
>JANTFK010000499.1 GCA_024763595.1 Bacteroidales bacterium
GCCGATGAACGATTTAATGGCGAAAAGACCAGTATCAGCACAATGGCCATGACCATTGTCCGCCCCACCTGGAAGCGTACAATCGAATTTAAAAACTGGACCAGCGGTAAGGCATTTTCCCTGACGCTGATTACAGCTCCAGCCAGGGATAAAGGCCAATCCTTTCTGAAACGTAAAAATGAAATGTGGAACTGGAACCCTACCATCAGCCGGCTGATCAAGCTGCCTCCCTCCATGATGTCACAAGGTTGGATGGGTTCTGACTATACCAATGACGATATCCTGAAGGAGTCCTCCGTAGTCAATGACTATACCCATGAACTCATGGGAGAGGAAGAGATAGAGGGCCGTATTTGCTATAAGATCAAAATGGTGGCGAAAGAGGATGCGGCTGTAATCTGGGGTCACCAGATACGCTGGATCGATCAGAAAGATTTCCTTTTCATGAAGTCGGAACTGTATGATGAGGACGGTTACCTGGTGCGCACCGAGCAGGGCAGCGACTTCAGGGAAATGGACGGGCGCCTGATCCCTACCCGGATCCAGCTTGTTCCCGTCGAAGAGGAAGGACACAGGACCATCATTGAGATCAAGGATATTGTATTCAACAAACCCATTGCTGACAGTTTTTTCTCCCAACAAAACATGAAACGGGTTCGTTAATAATAATTTTTTTAACTTGTTAGTTATGAATAATTTAATATTGGCCTGGCGAAACCTGTGGCGAAATAAGCGCCGTACCCTGATCACAGCTGCTTCCATACTGTTTGCCGTATTATTTGCGCTTTTTTTCCGGTCACTCCAGCTGGGTTCCTACGATTACATGTTCCGGAATGTTATTGAATCCTATACGGGATATATCCAGGTACAGCATAAGGATTTCTGGGATGAAAAGATCGTGGACAACTCCTTCCCTTACGACCGGCAACAGGAAGAGAAGATAGTGGCTGATGAAAACGTGGTAGCTGCCATTCCGCGTTTTGAATCATTTGCCCTGGCATCCAATGGTCCCCAAACCAAAGGTGTAATGGTTATGGGTATTGATCCTGAGAAAGAGAACTACCTTTCTAAGGTGACTGATAAAATGGTAAAATACCGGCTCACACCGGAGAACATTGAAAAAATAGTCCAGGATTCTGCGCTCCCTGAAAAAGTCAAAGAACTGGCCCCGCTTTTTGAAAACAATGCTTATACCAATGCAGCCAGGTTACAGCTCGACATGGGGATTAAAGATAAAGAGGCCCCTGCGGTCATGCCTGCCATAGAACGGTATACGGCCTTCCGGAACGGCTCCATCCGGATGGGTGAGCCCGGTGTATGGGTAGGCGACAAGCTATCCCAGTATCTGGAATTGGAAATCGGTGATACGATTGTACTGATCAGTCAGGGCTATCATGCAACCACAGCAGCCGGTAAATATGAGATCAAAGGGATTGTGAAAATTCCCCTCCCCGACCTGGATAATAAAATCGTATATCTTCCGCTGGATGTGTGCCAGGATCTTTACAATGCGGGAAATAATCTTACCTCCCTGGCCCTGGCCGTGGATGACAACCAGGACAAAGCCATTGATGAAACCGTGCAACGGATTAATGTCATGATCCCCAAAGGTGAGCAAGTGATGGAATGGCGGGCGATGAACGAGGTGATCATCTCACAGATGGATGCCGATAACAAAAGCGGTATGATCATGATCGGTATTCTCTACCTTGTGATCGCATTTGGTGTATTCGGTACCGTTCTGATGCTCACCTCAGAAAGAAGGCGGGAATTTGGCGTACTGGTAGCCATCGGGATGCAAAAAAGGAAACTGGCTGCTATCATTACCCAGGAGATGATTCTCATCGGATTGCTGGGTATTTTGGCCGGGACAGCGATTGCCACTGTAGTGATCCTATACGGGGTTGAGCATCCGATCATTTTTCGGGGTGAGATGGCTAAAATATATGAAGATTACGGTTTAGAGCCCAAAATGGTCTTCTGGAGCATTGATACTTATTACATATGGCAGATGGCCATCGTAGGTTTAATGGTACTTCTGTCCATCAGCTATCCGCTGAGAAAGATCTTTGGAATGAAAGTAGTAAACGCTCTCAGAGCTTAACATCATAATGATATGATCTGGAAAACAGCATGGAAAAACGTCTGGCGAAACAAAGTACGCAGCCTGGTGGTGATCATTTCAGTTACCATCGGGATCTTTGGAGGTGTCTTTGCAGTGGCACTTATGAACGGAGCAATTGAACAGCGGGTGGATGCTGCCCTGAATGATGAAATCGGACACATACATATTAATGATCCGGCTTTCAGGGACAACTACGATATAGCGCTGACCATACCACATTCTGATAAGGTCCTTTCGATCATACAGGAAACACCGGGTGTAGAAGCAGTTACTGCACGTACAGTAATCACCGGCATGGCCAATACAGCCACAAAAAGTGCAGGGGTACAAATCCTGGGAATCGATCCGGAAAAGGAAAAGGAGGTATTCAGGCTCTATGAAAAAACCATTCCTCAGACCGGTGACTTCTTTGAAACCAGCAGCAGGCACCCCATGGCATATATAGGTAATGAGCTGGCAAAAGATCTCAATATCATCCGGTACCGCATTGATAAAGCGGTCCTGGACAGCCTGGCAGCCAGGAAGGTTCCCGCAACCGTA
>JANTFK010000500.1 GCA_024763595.1 Bacteroidales bacterium
AAGCATGGCAAAAATGATGCTGGAGAGATCTGCCTGCCTAAGATCCGCCAGGAAAGTTCTGCCCTGAGACCCAATGCTTCCAAATGTGAAAGCAGCGATCAGGCTCATCAGAAAGATGCCAATTACCAGGTCCCAGTAAAAGAGTTCAAACCTCCATGTTTTAGCAGCCATTTTCTGGGTATTGGCCCAGGAACCCCAACAGATCATAGCCGTTACCGAAAGCAGAATGGCTATACCATAGTTTTGAATTTCGATCATAGTATAAAGATTTAATAGGAAACTACTTTACTATTTTTTCTTCTGACCGGTGCGGATCATTGAATTCATCTAACCTATGCATTACGGAGAACCTGGTCCAATCCCCCAAATATTATACAAAATATATGGTGGGTCAATACTTTTACCATAGAAAGCAATTTTGGAGGGATCTACCATTGTGAGTGTTTTTAACCACCGCAACAGTTGCTGATGCTCCCGGGCCACTGTTGACCAGATTCCTGCCCCGGCAGGGTTGGACCTGTACATTTTAGAGTTAAAACGAGAATAACAATAACACCAAATACCAAGCTGTTTTGTTTCATAATTGAATAGATCATTCAGTAAACTGGTTTCCCATTATAGTTCCAAAAAGAAGGATTATAAGCTTCGCCTGCTAATTTGTTCCAACACATTTTTACCTTCCCGCAGCATGGATCCTGCCGGTAAAGAGTCAAGTGCGGAGATCGTGTATTTCTTTAGATGCTCTTCCAATAGCCTCAGGTTTTCATCAGCTTCCACAGTGTCCATTTCTCTGAGCCGGTTCCGGATGATTATGATCTTCTCAAAATCCTGGATGCCCTCTCTCATTCTTTCAAACCGGATGGAGGTCCTGGCTTCCGGATAAACCAAATATGTGTCACCAGCAGGCCAGCTTCGGAACCGTGAATCTGTCAGTGGATCCTGAACCCAGCTATTATAAGCCCATCTTAGAAACCCTGAATAATTATTCGCCGCAGCATACCATGCCAACCATGCAGATTGGGCAGGAGGTGAAAATGTAAAACTATTGGGATAAGGGTGGGAACAACTGGTATAAAATGTTGTGATTCTCTCATAATCCTGTCGCTTTTCAACTACCTCTTCCGGAGTGAGTTCGCCAAAAGCAACACACATATCGTAGAGCTTCTGCTCAATTTCCGGATGGTATCCTCCAGCAAGATGAACTTTCATTCCCGGAACAGTTCTTTCGATGAAGTCCAGTGCATCAGTCATATCTTCAACCGGACGTTCATCCATCGCAATGGCAGTTTTTTCAAACCATCCTTTTTGTTTCAGATGAGCAGCGAAATCCAGCAGAAATGGTCTCCAATGATCCTCGTATGCTTTTGTACCCGGACTGGCTACAAGTGAATCTGTGCATCCCTTGGTTTCATCATGGTAATAGAATTTGTTCCCCCAGGGAATCATGGTATAGCAGTTTATTTGATTCTCAATCCCACACTCTCCTGCAAAATCAACCCATCGATCAAAAATTGAGTAGTCGAAAGTCCAATTGCCATCCTCCTCTTTATGCCATCCGATCATTGCTGAGAAAGGATCCTCTGTCTGGCCATTCCAGGGCTTGTGGATGAGGGTGGTGGTAACCACTTTCTGACCTGCACCGGCTAACAGTTTGAGCACAGGTTCAAGGTAAGTAAAATGTTTCTCGCTCCAGGGTTCTACCTGATGAAACCGGGCTACTGAATAAGGGTTCTGCCAGAGATCCAGATGATAAGACCAATCAGAAGGTTCAGGCAACACTACATTCCCCACTTCCAATTCTATTCTGAATTCAACGCATTCCCCTGTCCCGGCATTGATCAATAGGCTTCCTTCATATAAACCGGGTTCCTGATTCGCCGGGACATCTATGGACACCCAAACAGGTTGAGTAGTCAAACCTTTGTAGGCCAGTTCAGCTACCTCGTCAATCACATCTGCTGCTAAAGAGACCGCAAAATCTTCCTGGTTGGTGCGGTAGCCACACCCTTCCGCAAATTCATCTGTTAAAACATATCTGACAAACCTGGCTTTTAATTCTGAAGCAGGGAACTCAACCCCATCCTCAGATTTTAAAGTTGACCATTCAAAGCTTAATGTACCTTGATCAGCCGAACTCCACAGCACCAATTGTGTACTCACCCTTTCACCCCTCCATGCATAAGCTTCCCAAAGGTAGTTGGGTTCCTTTATTTCAGGTGGTTTGCCTTTTTCATACCTTATATCAGTAGTTCCAAAACTTCCCTGAAGATGTTCTGATACACTGGCCCAGTATTCCGGATTTACAGGATTCGGATCTGCAGCTTCTTCATATTTTAAAACCTTATTGCCAGCTTCCCTGTTCTCAGGATTGCATCCTGCCACAATCCACAGTACATTGAAAAGAAATAGTGCTTCAAAAAGCAATCCTCTACAAGAATGTCTCATTATTCTCGGTTTTTTTCAACATATAAAAAAAAATACCTTTTCCTTTAAAGATAGGGTATAATGCAGAGACGACATAGCGTAATTATTTTTACTTTTCATATGGGATTCATTCGCTGTGAATAAACCTTATATTTTTATACTTTAGATTCTACTGTAAATACAAACCATCACTGAAACAGTCACCCAATCGATATATCATGAAAAAGAGATGCCCTGCT
>JANTFK010000501.1 GCA_024763595.1 Bacteroidales bacterium
GATACCGATGGTGCCGCTGGAGCTGCCATGGGCGCAGCCATGGGAACCGGCGCGATCGACGGTCCGGAGGATATTCCGGATTTCCCTGCTAAAGTAAAGACTTTTGAGCCCGGAAATCATCAGGCAATTGGGACTGCTTTCGGGCAATGGAAAGAGGAACTGTACAAGACGATAAAACCCTGAAACAAAATCTATCAGCCATGAAAAAAACTGTTTTTCTGATCAGTATTCTGCTTCTGGTACTGGCCGGATGTCAACAGAAACCAAAAGCAACGACAGGGATCCCTGCCGACCAAAAGAATACCTACCTGGATCCTTCACTTTCCCTGGAAGAACGTATTGCAGATCTTCTGTCACAGCTTACGCCCGAAGAAAAAATGGCCCAGCTCAGATATGATGCGCCGGGCATCCCGCGGTTAAATATTCCGCCATACAATTGGTGGGGTGAGGCCCTGCACGGAGTGGCCCGCTGGGGTAGGGCAACTGTTTTTCCACAACCCATCGGGATGGCAGCAACTTTCGATTCATCCCTGATCCGGCAGGTCGCTTCCGCCATTGGTGATGAAGCGCGGATCAAGTACCGCGAAGCATTGAAAACGGGAAACATATCCACCTACGCCAGCCTCACATTCTGGTCTCCCAACATCAACATCTTCCGCGACCCGAGGTGGGGCAGGGGCATGGAAACATGGGGTGAAGATCCATTTTTAACAGGAACCCTGGCATCTGCCTTTGTGAAAGGATTGCAGGGAGATGACCCCTACTATTTCAAGGCGGTGGCCTGTGCCAAACATTACGGTGTCCATAGCGGACCCGAAGGTCTTCGTCATGTCTTCAATGCACGTCCTCCGGAGAAGGATTTTTATGAAACGTATCTGCCTGCATTCAGAATGCTGGTGGAACAGGCCAACGTGGGGGGTGTGATGTGTGCCTACAACCGTACCTATGACGAGCCCTGTTGCGGAAGTACCTTCCTGCTTCAGGATATCCTGCGAAAGCAGTTCGGCTTTCAGGGATACATTGTCTCGGATTGCTGGGCACTCAACGATTTCCACCAGACACACAAAGTGACAGACAATGCTGTGGAGTCGGCAGTGAAGGCGCTGAAAGCCGGGGTAAACGTGAACTGCGGTACTGCCTTCCGCAGCCTCAAAGAAGCTTTTGACCGGGGATTGATCAACGAAGCTGAGATTGACAGCAGCCTTGCCGTGCTCCTGCGTATCCGGTTTAGGCTGGGATTGTTCGACCCGCCGGGGATGAATCCCTATGATGCAATTCCGGATGAACTGCTGCACAATGAAAACCATATTGCCCTGGCAAGAAAAGCAGCACAGGAATCTGTCGTATTGCTGAAAAACGATTCTGTATTGCCGCTGAAGAAAGAGATCCGGCGGTTATCGGTGATTGGCCCCATGGCGGCCGATGTGGATGCCCTGCTCGGAAATTATAACGGCCTGAGTGACCGGTTGCAGACCATTGTCGAAGGAATTACCTCCAAAGTAAGCAAATCAACGTTGCTGAATTACAGGCATGCCTTTCAACTGAACCAGGAAAATGCAAACCCGGTGAATTATGCCAATTTTGAAGCAAAAAGTTCGGATGCCGTGATTGTCGTGATGGGGATCAATTCGATGCTTGAAGGTGAGGAGGGGGAATCCATTGCTTCATCATTCAAAAGCGACCGTCAGGATATACAACTTCCGCAAAACCAGATCGATTACCTGGAGCAGATTTGTACGGACAATCCCCATCCGGTGATCGTGATACTGACCGGAGGCAGCCCGCTGGCCATCAAAAAAGTGTATGACCTGGCGGATGCAGTGATCATGGCCTGGTATCCCGGCGAACAGGGTGGAAATGCCGTGGCGGATGTTCTGTTCGGTGATTACAATCCCTCGGGTAAGCTGCCGCTGACATTCCCGGTATCGGTAGAGCAACTCCCGCCGTATGAAGATTACAGCATGGAGGGACGTACTTACAAGTATATGACTGCAGACCCTTTGTTCCCTTTCGGATTTGGCCTGAGCTACGGTATATTTGAATATCAAAACCTGACCCTTTCATCCGATCATCTGAAACCGGGAGGTGCATTGTCGGTATCCGTTGAGGTTGTGAACAAGGGGAGTATGGACGGCGACGAAGTGGTCCAGTTTTACCTTTCCTGTAAGGATGCTGATTTCAGGGTTCCCCTGTATGATCTGAAAGGATTTCAACGAATCCATCTGAAACCCGGTGAAAGCAAAAAGATAACGTTGAACCTCCTTCCGGGTGATCTGTTGAACATTGACATGCAGGCAAACAAAGTACTCGTACCGGGGCGGTATGTGATGTATGCCGGTGGCTCGCTCCCCACAAAACGAAGCATTGACCTGGGGGCAGCTCCATGGCAGGAAGCTGAGTTTACGATCGGAAAATAAAGGAAAACCTGTCCGTTAAGGTTACCGGGGCCCGCTACGGTCCAGCGCATACACATGGACTCTTCCACGCACCGGCACCGTGTCAGCGATTGATTCGTTGTCGTTGACTGGGTCTGTGTTTGTCTCCGGACATGAATACTTACAAGATCTTTCCCGAAATGAGGAGCGTGCATCAGCAAACTCAGGCAGGCAATGGTGATGAGGATAATATTTCGGGTCGTTTTATGCAAGATGGATCCCAAAC
>JANTFK010000502.1 GCA_024763595.1 Bacteroidales bacterium
TCTTCCCAGCAGCAGGTGAATATCCCCACTCACTTCAGGATCCAGGATATAGGCCCTGTGCAGATAGTTGATGGCCTCATACTTCTCATCCGTAAAAAGATAGCATACACCTATTTTATAGTTCAGTGCTGCATTTTCCGGGTTGTATTGATTGGCAAACAGATAATGATCCCTGGCCAGATCGTAGGTTCCCACTCCCGCCCTGTAGCTCTTATCACCCTGCTTTACACTCTTCCAGGCTTCTTTGAATCCGGTATCAATGCCCGTTTTAAATGTTTTTTTCGAAATCCTCACCTCTTCCTGGGACCATAGCACCCCGGAAAGGAAAAAAAGCAGTATACCTGTCGCAAACCAGTTCAGTCTCATACCATTACTATCATTTGTTGCATTGAGTAATATAGTTTTCTGCTTCCCCGGCTCCCAGTTCTTTTGCACGTTTCCAGTCCTTACAGGCGCCTTTCAGGTCCCCGGTCAGTTCACGGATAAGCCCCCTGTTCAGGTAGAGGAGTGCATCATCGGCATGTTCCCTGATTACCCCGTCCAGCAGTGAAAGAGCAGTGATCACCTCGGACTGTTTAGCCAGTAAAGAAGACTTGTTAATATAGGCATTCACAAACTGATCATTCAGGGCAATGGCAGAATTGAAATCCTCCAGCGCCTTTTCCGTATTCCCCAGGTAGTAGTACGCATAACCCCTGTTATTCAATGCAATAAAAAGTTCCGCATCCTGTTCCAATGCCATTGAATAGTCCGATATGGCACCCTCGTAATCACCCAGCAGGATCCTGACCGACCCCCGGTTGTTATAAGCCAGCGGAAACCGGGGCTGGTACTCAATAGCGGTCTGATAATCGAAATGTGCACCCTGAAGGTCTCCTCCCCTTCTTTTCACACCGGCACGCTCATGGTAAGCCAGTGCAAAGTCAACCTTCTTTACAATAGCCGCATTGAAATCATTCATGGCCATGCCATCCTTACCTTCCCGGATCCTGGTTAATCCCCTGAAATAATAAGCCCATGCTTCTGTAAACCCATGGGAAATGGCTGCATCAAACATGGCCGCATCACTAACCGTTGGGTCACCATAGGTTGAATCATTGTCAAAAAGAATATAACCTTTATAAAAATAAGCCTCGCCAAGTTCCGGATCATAAAATATAGCCATATCCAGATCGGCCATGGCATCATCCATCAGTCCCCATTCAATAAAAATTCTTCCCCTTTGTAAATAGGCAGGTGCAAAAGTACTGTCCAGATCAAGGCACCTGGTAAACCGCGCTGCAGCCTGTTCAAATTGTCGCTGGTGAATAAACGCAATACCTTCATTCAGTGTGTTATCTCTGACTCTTTTTTCAGAGAAGGAAAGTTGAGCGGAAAGCACCTGAATGAATATAAAGGCAATACTGATTACTGAGACAATCTTTTTCATCTTATCAGGAATGGGAATAAATCAGAGAAAGTGTTTTATTTCTAAAAATAAAATAAATAATTTTAGCGATCTAAAGAAGTTTTCAACCTAGCTCTTTAACACCATGATTACAGACCTGAACTATTTAAAAACCATGTCAGGTGGAGATTCCAGATTTATCAACGAAATGATTGGCCTCTTCAGAGAACAGATGGAAGAGTATAAACAGCAGATGCCGGAATTACTTCGCAAAAAAGCATATGACAACCTATCAAAAATGGCACATAAAGCCAAATCTTCTGTGGCTGTCATGGGAATGCGCGAAGTGGCCGATACGCTGAAAGAACTGGAGATTCTGGCCCAGGAAGAGAAAGAGACTGAAAGGTACGAATCCATGATCGATTTTTTTCTTGAACAAAGTCAGCTGGCCATTGAAGAGCTGGTAAATATGAAGTAACAGGAGGCTTAAAAGATGCTTGAAACAAGAAAAATAGATGATGTTATCGTGGTCCGCCTACAGCATACCAACCGGTTGAACTCACTGATTACCGAGCCTGTGAAAGAGAGCCTGCTCGAGCTTTTCAATAAGCCCAACGTAAAGCTCGTTTTCGATCTGCAGGATATCACTTTCATTGACAGCTCGGGCTTCGGGGTATTTCTTTCGGCCCTGAAAGCCGCCAACAATAATAACGGGCAGTTCAAAATCTGCCATGTGAATGAAGATGTCATGGAACTCTTTAAACTTTTACAGCTGCATCATGTTTTCGAAATATATGATGAGCTGGATGCCTGCCTGGCAAGTTTCTCTTAATCATACAACTATGCAAAAACTGTTTATCTGGGGCCTTTTTGGCCTGCTTACGCTGGCTTGCAACCACACTTCACAACAGGAAGCCTCTGTTTCGCAATCCGGTTTGACCGAAAAAATCATCGCCGTAACCATCCGGGAGCTACTTGCCCACCCCGACCAGTTCGAAGGAAAAGAGGTGGCCTTCTCCGGCCTGGTCACCCATGTTTGCAAACATGGTGGACAAAAATGCTTTGTGGTTGATGAAGATGGAGAAAGCCAGATCAGGATTGTTCCTTCAGGCAGTATCGACGAGTTCAGGATCGGTCTGGAAGGTTCCCGGGTGGCTTTCAGGGGTGTATTCAGGGTACTCAACCCGGAAGAGGCAATGGCCCACCTGGAAGATCATGAAGCCAGGGAACACCACACAACAGAAATGGCCCATTCGGCAGCAG
>JANTFK010000503.1 GCA_024763595.1 Bacteroidales bacterium
ACTGCCGTTGGCACACATATAAAGATGACCAGGATATTACTTAAAATACTGTTTCTACTACTAACCACTATTTCCGTATTTGGTCAAACAAGTTTTTATGAACGACTTGCGGATTCAGCTTTTGTTTTGACAAAACAGAATGTTCAATATGATCCTTCATATTTTCAAAGTCTGTAAAACAATGGATTGAGATATTAAAGCCCTTAATGGCAGAACATAATCTAAAAGCAAAAGACTTAGTTAAGATTCCCGGGTTGCGGGGGTAATGGCTATATGCCCCATAAGCAAAATTGATAGCCCTTTTTCTGAAGTGCAGTTAATAATTCATCCAACTTAAAACAGAACTTATCTTTCCGGGCGGGTGAGACTCCTGTATGCAGCAGCAGGATAAAACCATTCAGACCGCTTATTGAACTTTGTTCAAACTGAAGGATATTCTTATAAATTGTATTGCTGCTCACATATTTACTACCCATATCGGGCGTAGTATAATCGGCATTGGAACCGGTACCCGGTGTGTAATTGATGAGTGTCAGCCCCAATTCTTCAGTCCAGTCACTTATAGTTTGGTTGTACCACTCAAAAGGAGGCAGAAAAAGATCAGCTTCCTGCCGTTTAATACCAAATTTCAGCATTTCCTTATAATTATTTTTTAAATCGCGGATAAATACGTCCCGGGTAATGAGCAGAGAATCCCGGTTGTTCCACGGAGCATACAACAGATGTTTATCTGAATGGGGACCCAGGTAATGTCCGTCCTTTTTAAGACTGAAGATCAGATCTTTATTCACAGGATCCCGGTAAAAGTTTCCGGTGAAGAAAAAATGCGCTTTTATCTTATGCTTTTTCAGAACTTTCTCAATTAAAGTGCCTCCGTCGTTGTACTCATCCCCGGTAAAGACAAGATAGATCTTTTTTTGCGTGGTATCCCCCCTGATGATCGCCCCCCTATTTCTGACATAATGATCGGCTTCTGATCCTGCTCCGGCATTTTCCAGGGAAGACAAATAAAATGTAAGACTGGCAGTACCATCCATGGTGGGCTCATTGGTTGAGTAATCACCATAATCATCATGGTAAACGCACAGGCCTGACTGGAAAGGGGCATATTCATCCCCGTTTACGATCTTTATTCCAATCAACCGGTTAAAGATGGAAGCATACACCGGTCCGTCCACCAGGCCGCCATCAATGTTGAGATGGAAGGCTGCCGTAAAAGCTGAATGCGGATCAGTGGGGGAATCTCCCCATCCGGGATATCCTACGATCATGCTTGTACCCCACGGATTACAACCGAACAGCCAGTCACGCAGGGAGGCCTCCAACGTATCGTAGGTATGATCCTGTGATAGCCCGCTATACAACCTGAGTTGTGTTAATGCGGCAACAACCAGATTATTGGAGCACCATATAAACGGTACCCCCATTAAAAAGGCGTTTTCTTTTCCACGTGCATAGAGGGCTTCATTGCCTCTTTTCATAAAGTCAATAAATTTCTCCCTGATTAATGGGTCAGCATTTTCAGCCACCCTGTAATGTCCAAGGTTTACGAATGGATACCATTGATAGTGCCGGGCCGTATCATCAAGCATCCAGGGGGTAACCGGCTCTCTTTCTCCCCATTTAACCGCTTCCTTATAAAAATCCGGTTCACCGGTAAATTTAAACAATTGAACGGCTGCCAGTTCCATGTCATCCGTCCAGTTCTCTTCTTCGTAAAAATAGGGAGAAACATTGGAGGCTGTCTGGCATACACCGGTATCGGTACCGGCGAATCTATAGGCATCCATGGCTTTTTCAGAGATCTTGTTACAAAACTCCGGGTAAAAAGGTTTAAGCAGTTCTGCACCCAGGGAAAAGGCAGAAGCATATTTTGCCGCCGTGGAGGAAACCCCGGTGCTGCGGTTTTTGTATTTCCCCAGTCCCTGTGGTTTCCCGGTCACGAAATAGACCGGCCGTTCCAGGCCTTTGCCATAGCTGACCGTATCAAGGGTGGGCAGGGTAAATTTCCGGTGATCCCGGTCATCTGCAATCTGGTTATACATAATGCCGTAACCGGGATTCATTTTGTCAAGCCAGTCGAGACCCCATTTCGCCTCATCGAGAATATCGGGGATTCCGTTGCTGCCGGCATTGCCTGAGGCATCATAGTAATCTGAAAATGCTTCAGGATTCTGTTCCCAGGCAAACAACATCTGGTAGGTAGCATTGGCAGAGGTGGTCACGTACTGCAGATAATCGGAAGCATCATGCCACCCGCCTGTGACATCAAAGTGTTTAAAATCGTAACCGGGCCGGTCAACGATAAAGCCGTCATGGGTATGGCACGAGTCCTGTAGCAGCGGATTGTACCCGCACTGTTGCTCCCGCATGTATTTCAGCAGAAAATCTGCCGTTCCTTTATAAACATCCTCCGAAATGCGGAAGCCGGGCGACCTGACCGTGTCACATTGAAGATAATAAGTTCCCGGCACCTTCAGCTGCGAGAAATCGAGTCTCCAGGTTGATTTGAAACACGCATAGCTTCCATACGGCTTCAATGACCGGCTACGAAAAGCTACTACATCCGTCAGATAATCCTTTACCACAAATTCCCCGGGACAAATATCCTCTTTACTTCCCAGTACGGCAACTTTGACCGAT
>JANTFK010000504.1 GCA_024763595.1 Bacteroidales bacterium
GCTCTCTCTTGGCTTCACCAAACCGATTTACTATGAAGTTTACACATTCTCTGCCATTGGTGAAGCAGTGAAAATGGAACAAATGAAATTCGATCCCGCTATACACCAGTCCACAATCGGTGGACGGGCTCCTTTCCTGATGGGTTTTAATGAACTTGGTCTTATCCCCGGTGCAATAGTCAAGACCGGTATCAGTTTTGAATACAGCCAGAAAGATGCCTTCCTCCACGCACTGGAAGCGGGTGTGAGCCTGACTGTTTATCCCAGAAAGATCCCTATCATGGCCACAGAGAAGAACAATTTCCTCTTTTTTAACCTCACTGTTGGATACCGCTTTGGCCACATCATTGACATCAGTGAAGCGGCCCGTGCAAAACCCTGGAGAGAGCGACGGAAAGAACAGAAGGCTCAAAAAAACAGTTCCCCTTTCCCGCTCTATTGATTTGCCAATTCGCCCGGATATTCCCCTGTAAGCTGTTTGACGATTTGATATTATTCGCTAAATTTGCACTCCTGTTATTTCAAAAACAGTTTTAGTGTAATCATTTAATAATAAAATCATGGGAAAAATTAAAGTTGGTATTAACGGTTTTGGTCGTATTGGAAGACTGGTATTCCGGGTTGCTGCTGATATGCCTGAAGTTGAGGTTGTAGCGGTTAACGACCTGATCGATGTGAATTATATAGCCTATATGCTGAAATATGATTCTACACATGGACGATTCAAAGGTACTGTTGAAGTACAAGACGGTAGCCTCGTGGTAAACGGATCCACCATAAGGGTTACTTCTGAAATGAACCCGGCAGATCTGAAATGGAGCGAAGTAGGTGCTGATTATGTGGTAGAATCAACCGGCCTTTTCCTTACCAAAGAAAAAGCGCAGGGACATCTAGATGCAGGTGCCAAAAAAGTAATCATGTCAGCTCCCTCCAAAGATGATACTCCCATGTTCGTTATGGGTGTTAACCATGAGAAATACAGCAGCGACATGACCTTTGTTTCCAACGCCTCGTGCACCACCAACTGCCTGGCTCCCATCGCCAAGGTGTTGCATGATAATTTTGGGATCGTTGAAGGCCTGATGACCACTGTTCACGCCACCACGGCAACCCAGAAAACAGTTGATGGTCCCTCCAAGAAAGACTGGAGAGGCGGACGCGGAGCCGGTCAAAATATCATTCCCTCCTCCACAGGTGCAGCCAAAGCTGTAGGTAAGGTCATACCGGAGCTGAATGGCAAACTGACCGGTATGTCTTTAAGGGTTCCCACTCCCAATGTATCTGTAGTGGATCTTACCTGCCGGCTGGATAAAGGTGCTTCATATGAAGAGATTTGTGCTGCCATGAAAAAAGCAAGTGAAGGAGAACTGAAGGGGATCCTCGGATACACTGAAGAATCAGTTGTTTCCAATGATTTCCTGGGTGAGCTTTGCACATCGGTTTTTGATGCAGGTGCCGGTATCGGATTAAACGACCATTTTGTAAAAGTAGTCAGCTGGTACGATAATGAAATGGGGTACTCCCGCAAGGTTGTTGAATTACTGATTCACATCAATGCTGTGGATAACGCATAAACGGGAGAGGCGTTATTCCGGGAAATCAAATAACCTGAACCTGAACAGTCCGGTTTTCTGAAGCAGGTACGCCAGGGATGTACCGATCACACCGAGTCCATAGGTGATGGAACGTTTCAGGTTGATGGATGATGCCTCTTTGAAATATTTCGTGGGACAGGTGATCTCTGCAATTTCATACCTGAGGAATGAGATTTGTGCCAGCAGCTGGTTATCAAAAACAAAATCGTCCGAATTGCTGTTGTAATTGATCCGTTCCAGCACCTCCCTGTCAAATGCCCGGTATCCTGTATGGTACTCCGACAGTTTCTCGTTGATCAGCAGGTTCTGGAGCAGGGTAAGAAACCTGTTGGCAATATACTTATAGCGGGGCATTCCTCCTTTTATAGCACCTTTCCCCAGGATCCTGGATCCAAGGACCACTTTGTAAACACCGTTGGCTATGAGATAACACATGGAAGGGATCAGCCGGGGCGTGTATTGATAATCCGGATGCAGCATTACCACGATATCGGCCCCCAGTTCCAGGGCCCTGTTGTAACAACTTTTCTGGTTTCCCCCGTATCCCAGGTTGTGATCATGCCGGATAATCTCATCTATGCCAATGGACCCGGCAACCTGTAAGGTGTTGTCGCTGCTCTTATCATCAACCAGGATCACCAGGTCCACTATATCCCTGGGTATTTCATCATACGTTTTTTCCAGGGTCATACCCGCATTGAATGCAGGCAACACAACGGCTATCTTCTTCTCTCCGATCATCTGAATTAAGTATGATTACTCACAAGCATAATAATTTAAATTGTGTTCGTGAGCTCGCAAGCCCGGTTAAAATAAGGTCATGCGAGAGCGGTAACGGTTGTATCCGTTCTCCAGTTTTCAAATAAAGTGAAATGTAATTGAAAATTTTAAACGGAGAAAAAAACGGTTAAAAAAAAACGCCCCGTTACCTGGAGCGGAATAATTGTCCAAGCGTACCCTGAACTAATAATATTCGATATGGTCAAAAGGCACCTGGATGGTTTGTTCATAATGAATTCCCAGATCCTGGATCGATTCATCCCCCTC
>JANTFK010000505.1 GCA_024763595.1 Bacteroidales bacterium
GTATATCTTCATCATTAAAGGTTTTGGCATTGATTTTGAATTTCCATTACCAGATATGTAAAACAGATAATACCTGGAAATCATGAAAACAATAAGATACACTACCGCCCTGCTGATAACCATGATTTTTACCGTTCTTGCCGCATATGGACAATCAGCTCGCCGCCAGGCCTCCGTCGAAAAAAGGGAGCATCCTGCTGCAAAAGCTGTTCAGCCTGCACGGCAGGCCCGGCGCACACATGTGCAACAACAGCCTGCTGCCCACCGGAATGCAGGGACAGCTCTGCACACAAGGAAGCATGTGAGTATTTCCACAAGGGACAATCCGCGCAGCCAGTACCGCAGAGCCGACTACAGGGTCTATACCAATCATACATACCACAATGGTACCCGGGCAAATAAGTATACCACCAGGCGATATTACAGCGGGAACTATTACCATTATGCCTATCCATCCAGAAAGGTGAAGTTCCACTATCACCACGACACGTATGTGCATCACTATCATGTGCTGTATTACCCGACCTACACCAACATTTACTGGACAAGGAACATGTACCGTGACTATCGCAGATGGTACCCCGAATATCACTGGAGATACAACTACGGTTACCGGATCAACACCATCTCTGTGTTTGATGCCAGATATAACCTGGGAGAGGTTGCCATGGTCTATGGAAGGGTGTATGCATCCTGGTACAACAGGGATACGGACGATTACCTGCTGTTTTTCGGAGGTGACTTTCCTCATCAGGAATTTACGGTGGTCCTTCCGGGGCACGTAGCCCGCAGGTTTAACTGGAGACCTGAACGTTATTTCCTGGGAGAACATGTAACTGTTACAGGATTGATCACAACCTTTGACGGAATCCCGGAGATCATTGTGAAAAACAGGAGACAGATCGAACGCTACTGATCGAAATCACGCCGGAATAACCGGAAATCAAACTGGAATGAGGTTGTCTCAAAAGTGGCAGATTCACTATTCTTCTAAAGGATGCTATTGAGACAACCTCTTTTACAACCCTATACGACCTGGCTCATGGCGTCGATGAAAGCCTCGACCGAAGCGGTAATGATATCGGTGGACGCTGAAAACCCGTAATAAACAACATTTTTATGTTCCAGTTGCATATGAACCTTTCCCAGATCATCGCTACCCCGGGTAATGGCCTGGATCAGGAATTCCTCGATTCTCACCTTCTTTTTTAAAATATCCTTGGCAGCATTGATGGCTGCATCCACCGGCCCGTTTCCTTCTGCAGTGGAGGTATGGCATTCTCCATCCCAGAGGAGGCTCACCGTCGCCACCGGGGTGGTGCCTTTGCCACAAACCACCTGCAGTTTGTTCAGGTGGAGGTTCCGTTGAATATCACGTGTACTGGCTCCGGCCAGCATTTTCAGATCTTCATCAACAATCTCCTTTTTGGAGTCGGCCAGCTTCAGGAACTCTTCATAAATGGAATCCAGCGCCTTTTTACTGAAAGTATAACCCAGTTTTTCAAGTCTGTGTTTCAGTGCCGCCCTGCCACTTCGCGCAGTTAATAAGATGGATGACTCATGGATTCCGACAGTTCTCGGGTTAATGATCTCATAGTTTTCACGGCGTTTCAGAACACCGTCCTGGTGGATGCCCGATGAATGTGCAAAAGCGTTCCTTCCCACGATGGCTTTGTTGGGCTGGACCGGCATTCGCATCAGGGTGGATACAAGCCTGCTGGTACGGTAGATCTTCCTGGGATTGATCTGTGTGATCAGATTCAGGTGTTTCCGGCTCTTAAGGATCATGGTGATCTCTTCCAGTGAAGTGTTCCCGGCACGTTCACCGATTCCGTTGACAGTTACCTCCACCTGACGTGCGCCGTTGATCAGTCCGCTCATGGTATTGGCCGTGGCCATCCCCAGGTCATTGTGGCAATGCGTGGAAATGACCGCCCTGTCGATATTGGATACCTGATCTGCCAGGTATCTGATCTTCTTCCCATATTCATCGGGGAGCGTGTACCCGGTAGTATCAGGAATATTTACCACGGTGGCGCCCGCAGCAATGACAGCTTCAATGACCTGGGCCAGGTATTTATTATCTGATCGTCCCGCATCTTCCGCATAGAACTCCACATCTTCCACAAATGATTTGGCATAACTGACTGCTTCTACCGCCCGCTTCAGAATTTCTTCCGGGTTACTGTTCAGTTTATGGTATATGTGATAATAGGAAGTGCCGATCCCGGTATGTATCCTCCCCCTTTTTGCAAACTTCAGGGACTCGGCAGCCACTTCGATATCTTTTTTCACTGCCCTGGTCAGCGCGCAGATCACCGGTTCGGTTACAGCTTTGCTGATCTCCACCACAGAATTGAAATCGCCCGGACTTGAAATGGGAAAGCCGGCTTCGATAATATCCACACCAAGCTCCTCAAGTGCTTTGGCCACTTCTATCTTTTCAATGGTATTTAACTGACAGCCGGGAACCTGTTCTCCATCCCTCAGTGTTGTGTCGAAAATAAATACACGATCTTTTGCCATGCGTTTGTATTTTTTATTTGGTGATACAAACACAAAAGAAGTAAATAATATGGTAAGATGCTATTCAACATATCACAAATATGCATCAACGGGAAAAAAGC
>JANTFK010000506.1 GCA_024763595.1 Bacteroidales bacterium
TATACTTGTCCGGTTCATCCGGTATACCGGGGTAAAGGTTATAGGGTGTGGTTCGCGTGCTGTATATGGCTGCCAGGTCAACAGTGGCGCTGGTGGGGGATCCGTTGAAGCGGATCTTTCCGCCCGGTTCAATTTTGAATTTTTTGTTGATTACATTCTGCAGGGTAAAGAGGTAGTCGCCCTTCAGCAGTTCCACATCTCCGAACATCCGGAATCCCTGGCCCTGGCTCAGCAGGATCTGCAGGTTCCCTTTTCCGCTGGTTTTAATGATATCACCCACTTTTGGATCAAAGATCATTTGCACCACAGCTTCCTCTGTGATATTCACCTTCAGGTCCATTTCCAGCCCGCCAACCTGTCGCTTTATATCTTCCTTACTATTATCTTCCCGGTCGTATTCATTGATAAAGGTGATAAAGTCCGATGACTGGACTTCCCGGGCATTGTACAGTGGAAGGTAGATGTTTGTATTGCTGCCTGTAGTGGCCTCAATGGTCAGCTTCAGTGCCTTCGGTTTTCCGCTGATCCTTGCATTTCCGGTAGCAAAAACGGAGCCATAGAAAACATCATTATCCTTTGAAGTGGTGTTCAAACACATCAGGTTGCTGGTCTCAATACGGATGTTTGTGCTGAAGTCCTTCAGGTAATGGTTGGAAAGCGATCCGTCGATCCGTGCGCGGTTTCCCTGTTCATCGGAAATAATAAAATTATTCAGGTAGAGGTTATTGTTATAGATGCGTATCTCATCATTGAAGAAATAGTGTGTGTTCAGAAAGGCGAGTGTAGCTGCACCGTTTACCATTTCAATGGTTCCGTTCAGTTGCGGGTTCTCCAGGGTTCCGTCCAGGGTCATGTTCATATTGCCCGTACCTTCCAGGTCACTGACCATAGTACCTGTATATAATCCAAGGGTTTGCAGCTCAATCCCGTTCATATGAATATCAAAGTCCAGTACCCTGTTCTGGGGCGAATATGTACCATCCACTTCAATGATCCGCTTATCATTCATATCTGATATCAGTTGCATGTTTATAGCCCTGCCCGATTCGTTCCAGGCTGCATTCAGGCTGGTTGTTCCCATTTTTTGCTGATTGAAGACAAGGGTATCGACCACCAGGTCAGAAAAGATATAGGGTACACTGTCCTTTCGCTGAAACATGACTGTCCCGGTAATGTTGCCCTCCAGTTCAGCATTGATGGGAGTGAACATGGCCAGTCCGTCCAGGTGCAGGTTGTTTACATTAAAAGTGAAAGCCTGATCCGCTGCGGAGGAGATGGTACCATTTGCCATCAGGAATTTCTCCCGGCTGGTAACAGCCAGGCTGTCCACATGGAGGAAATCTTTCCTGAGCAGAAGTGAAGAGGGATGGATATCCCATGGTTCACCATTAATGAACATGAGTGTGGGATGAATGTCAATCAGAAAGCCCCGGTTCGCAAGCGAGTCGGTCTGGAACGATCCGTTTGCACTGATCTCTCCGCTGAATGCAGGATCAATGTGGTTGTCCCACTGTATATCCAGGTATGCGGTATCGTGCTTTGTAAGTAGTTCCATCCGGTGATTAACCAGTGAATAGTTACTGCTGAAGGTCATGCTGTCCGATTCTGTCCGGAGCTGCAGTTCACCCTCTTCGATGGCTGCAAGCAGGTCCATATGGCTCCACCTGTTACGGGCAAAGGTAAAGTCTGTGAAAAACCCGGTGGCAGCCACTGACTGACCGGCCGGATCGTAGATCCCATTTATATGGCTGTTATCTCCGATGCCCAGTACCGGGTAGAAGAAATCCAGTAACGGTTTCATCTTTTTAAAATCAAGACTGAATGAGAAACGATTCATGGAATCAGGTGCCAGTTCCCTGCCCTGTTCCGTATTCAGGAGCTCATCTGCCAGGCTTCGGAAGGATGCCGGAAGATCAGTCATCCTGTAGTTCCCGTCCATGGTGGCATCAAACATCTCAGAAGTGATCCGGATGCTCGATGAATCGTGGTGATTCCTTGCTGAAATATTCACATCATACAGTTGAAGCTGGGACTCTTTCCTGGAAAAGAGACTGTTGACCAGCTGTATGTCCCCATCCAACTCATCAAGGGTGCTCCCTTTAAGATCGGTTTTAATAAGAAAGGATGCAAATGAGTTGGGCTCCTTTTCTCCCAGCTTCAGAAAGTATGGCCGGGCACGGGCCACGTCAGCAGTAAAAATATATTCCGGTGTATCACCGGAAAAATCCATCTTCCCAAGGAAATCCATTTTGATATTCGGATCACTGATCCGGAACCCGCCGTTGAACATCTTATTGGTAATTTCCCCGTCCATGGTGATATTGCTGTAAGTGTAGCCCGAAAATTCCAGGGTGTCAATGATCCCATCCAGGTTTGCCTGGATCTCTCCTTTGTCAAGATTGCCTTTGACCATGGCATTCATATCGAGCTGTCCCACCAACTCCCGGCGGTTCAGAAATTCCCCCAGGTGAAAGTCTGCCGAAGTCAGGTGGCCATAAAAATCCACCCCGCGGATGGTATCGGGAAGGAATGAGAGATCCATGATCATCTTTCCCATATCGGTTCCCAGGTAACCTGCAGCTACAAAATGATCCGGATACCCCGTAAAATGGCCCTTAAAAT
>JANTFK010000507.1 GCA_024763595.1 Bacteroidales bacterium
CCTGGGATTCTCCCAGGTAGGGCGGCATGGAAGCTTCCCCGTACCCTGTGTATCCCTCATATTCAATCTCCGTTAATACAACAGGGGTGGTATTCCTGGAGTACCCGGCCACGGTAAAAGTATACTTCAGTTGCAAATCATAAGGTCTGAAACTCAGCTTCATTTTTCCACTCCCCGAAGCTGCAGGTAGCGTGCTGCAGGCAACAGATGGAAGGGTAGCAGCCATTGAAACTGCTCCCACGCTTTTAATAAAACTCCTTCTCCCTGATTTCATGCTGTCAAAAAATTATCTCTTTACAGGAATTATCTCTTTATAGTACTTGTTAGCAGTTATGGACAGGGCCCCTTCATCCACCTCTCCGATTATCCGGGTGGCCCTGATAAAGATCTCAGGGTAATGTGGAATAAAACCGGTCCGGGTGGAATCCATGCTGTTAATACTTACCCTTTCCCTGTACCCCGCAGCATGAATAAACTCACTATCGCCCAGATAGATTGCCACATGGGTGATACGTTCCGGCTGGTTTCCCGTTGCCCGGCGGCCAAAGAACAGCAAATCGCCGGTTTCCAATCCATCCGGTTTGAACCGGTCTGTTACAACCTTTCCGTATAATGACTGGAGGTCGGCATCCCTGGGTAAAAGGATACCGTTCATGAAAAAAGTATTGTAAACCAGTCCGCTGCAATCGATGGCCTTGGAAGAGTTTCCGCCCCACATATAGGGAATACCGTGAAAGCGAAGTACCGTTTCAACCACCCCCTCTTTCGAAATGGTTTTATTGAAGATCTCTTCTGCCGGCCGGACATCACTCCTCAGCACCCACGCAAGCCGGCCATCCGGATAAGAGACCTGGACAAATTCCTGCTGCCACGTTACCACCTGCAGTAAACATCCAATCACAAGGTCGGATACAGGCAGTGAGGTTTCATCCGGTTCGGAATAGGATTGACCGTATTGGGAAATATAGATGATCTTTTCAGCATCCCTGTACCGGGCAAGCTCATCCTGGTTCACGAAGTATACCTCCGGGGTATTTACCCATCCCAGATAACCGTCCGGCACCTGGATCAGGCGCTTGCCGTTTTCCTCTTTCAGGATCCGGACAGGGGTACCCAGCAGCGACTGGGTTACCATCTCCTTTTTACTGCTCGGTTCCCTGCGCAGATGAATAACAGCGTTGTTCGCCACTCCGTTAATAAATTGTCCTCCCCCGTCTACAGGCAACAAAAGTACGCTGTTCTCCACACCCGGGAACTGCCGCTCCACACTTGTCCTAATAGCCTCATAAGCATCCCTGTCGGCTACTTCCCCGTCAAGCAACAGCTTCCCATCCTCCTTTTGTACCGAAAGGTTCCACAATGCAATCCTTGTATCGTGAGCAAGCTGTACCTTCAGGGAATCCAGCAACTGATTTAACTGCAACGCAGTGCGGTCAACCCGGGAAGTGCATGCAAAGAAAAAGAGCGCTGCCATCAGGAACAACATACATATTTTAGCAGGACGTCTCATAAAGATGTATGACTTCATACCGCAAAATTAGAAATATTCATTAAAAGCCCTCTTCAACTCCCGATTCTTTTTGAAAACTACAGGGGTCTTGCGACCATAATACCGGTGGCGGATCTCCGGCCGAGAAGGTACTCCTCAAGTGTTCCCTCCGATATCACAACCTGCCCTGCAGCTGAAGAAGCATGCATCAAATGAATCCGGTTGTTTTTCTTCACCGCTATACCCACATGCATGATGGCTAATCCAGGTATGTCCGTTGTAATCGCGACAATATCCCCTTCATGCAGTTCATGTTCGGTTTTCCCGAGGAGCGCTTCCGGGATATAGAACATCGTCCGGGCCGAAATATTTTTTTCCTGCAACTCAATCCGGGGAATAAGCTCCGGATGATGCCGTAACTGCACATAGTTCCCGGGATGCGTACTCATAAAATTGATCTCTCCGGACAGCGGTCTGTGTCCGATTGCCTCAGAAAGATCCCTGACCGTTCCTTTCTCCTGGTTGTTGTATATCCAGTCACAAAAATAGTGCAGGCGTGAAGGATAGCCCTCCAGCCGGCCATCCCTGTAACGAATATATTTCAGTTCCCGGACAAACTGTTCGAAGGTCGGAGCATCACTTTTCAGGGTCCGGGAGATGGCCAGGCAATTCTCTGCGAAAGTGGTACAATCCATCTCCCGCAAATTGATCACCATCTGCTCCTTTTCCGTTTCAAGGGTATGGGCCACATAGGGTGTCTCCAGAAAAAAGTGTCCCGTCCTGACCATCAGATCAGCTACCGGAAGCGCTTCATATTTAGATAACCTACTCAATATCTCACCGAAAATCACCCGGTCCTCCGGCTGGTAAACCCAGTGCTCTTCATCACCGGGTATCTCCCCGGCTGCCATACCGGCTACGGCAGCCAACATCATTATAACAGGCAAAACTGCATGTTCTGCGAGGTTGTATTTCATCGTTTCAAAGATCTGTTTCGTCCCGGTAAAATTATATTAAAATAGGAATCTTAAATATCAATAGTCCGTTAAAGTTTTAAGCGGCCATAGTGCCGTATAATATAAGTTCCTTGACATAGTTTTGATTTTTGGTAGAGTATGGGGATATCCCG
>JANTFK010000508.1 GCA_024763595.1 Bacteroidales bacterium
GGCTTCATATTCCTCATAAAGCAATTCTACATGCTCTCTTTTATGAGACTTGCTTCCATAGGGTTTATATCCCTTAAAACCCGGTGGGGCAACGACCTTTCTTAATCTTTTCCGCCTTGGCATTTCATGAAATATAGCGCAAATATAGCGAGAATATTCTCATAATAAAAAGATATTCTCATTTTTTCTTTTCCCGGTTAGACAATAGTTCATTATCTTTCTCCCCACCTTTAAATGAATCATTGTAAAAATGAAACAGACATGAATAATAGAGTTTTAGCTGTTTTCAGCCATCCTGACGATGCCGAACTGATGTGTGCAGGAACGCTTTCACTGCTTAAGAAAGCGGGCTGGGAGATACATATGGCCACCATGACACCCGGGGATAAGGGATCCGCAGAGCATACCCGGGAGGAGATCAGTTCCATCAGGAAAAAGGAAGCTGAGAAATCTGCCACCCTGCTGGGCGCTGCCTATACCTGCCTTGAATTCAGGGATCTATACGTTTTTTATAACCAGGAGAGCATAGACCGGACAACGGAACTGATCCGGAAAGTGCAGCCTGCCATTGTGTTTACAGCCAGTCCCACCGATTACATGATTGATCATGAGCTGACCAGCCTGATCGTACAGACTGCCTGTTTTGCTGCCGGGATCAAGAATATGGAAGCTGCCGGAACACCGTACGATACCGTACCCTACCTCTATTATACAGATGCACTCGAAGGAAAGAATAAACTGGGAGATCCGGTAACCCCCGGCTTTTATGTGGATATTTCCGGTGAGATTGCCATGAAGGAAAAGATGCTGGCCTGTCATGAGAGTCAGCGGAGCTGGTTGTTGAAGCATCACAAAATGGATGAATATATCCTGGCCATGAAGCGGTTTGCCGAACAGCAGGGCAGGGCAGTGGGAAAGGCGTATGCTGAGGGGTTCCGTCAACACCTGGGCCACGGGTATCCGCAGGATAATATTCTTACCGGCATCCTCGGGGATACAATGATCACCGGTTAACAGCACCTGCAGGAAATGATTAACTTTATAAAAAGCTGATATCATGTCAAGAAAAATAAGCATGCTTGCCAGGGAGTGGTGGGATTATACCACACTGGATGATGAACTGTTAAACGATGCCGCCAGACTGAAGGCCAGCGATGTGGAACAACTGTCAAGGGATGGCTTCAAAGTGGTTTTTTATGATACGCTGGAAGAGTTCTACCTGGCCGAGGCACTGGAGTATATCACTGCCTGGAAACAGTCCACGGCCGACCATCCGGTAGGTATCTGCGGCCCCATTGGCCCCACCGAACAATTACCCCTGGTGGCCCGCATGGTCAACGAACTGCAGATAGACTTAACACATGCACATTTCTGGGGCATGGATGAATGGTATAAAGACGGGAAAGAACTGGATGCTTCCCATCCCATCTCATTTGAAAGGGCCGACAGAGCTTTGTGTTTTGACCGTATCGATCCTGCATTGCGTATGCCCGAGTCCAATCTCCATTTTCCAAAGGCAGACCTGGATACGTATAAGAACTCATGGGACCAGGGTGTGCGCTGTGCTGTGATGCAGGGCGGTCAGGGAGATGTGAAACACTGGGCCTTTAATGATCCGTTCAAAAGAGAGGGTGCCTACAGGGATGCTCCCCCTTCACCGGAAGAGTTCCGCAAGCTTTCCACCAGGGTAGTGGACCTCCATCCGGTTACCTGCATGCAGAATGCCCGCACCAGTTCGGGCGGGGCTGTGATGGGTATTCCTATCCAGGCCATAACCGTGGGCCCCAAAGAGACCTGGCAGGCAGAGAAGGTATCCATCTGGCAGGCAGGAACACATGATAATCCCTTTGGTCAGCGGCTGACCGCCCTGATGGTCAGTAAAAAGATCGTGGATACAGCTGTCCCCATGTCCCTGCTGGCCGACCACCCGAATGTGCAGTTTAATTACCTGCGCGGGAATGGGATCGGTGAATGTATCGTTGAAATGCACTGATGCTCCGTGGCTTCTTCACAGGATAAAATAGTCATATCGGGTACAGGGTGTGCACTGGTTGATTATCTCTATACGGATGTCAGCTTCAAATCTCCTCATTTTGACAGGTACCGGTCGAAAAAAGATGGTGATGGGGGTCTCTCCCCGGGTAAACTGGTATTTACGGAAGAGGTGGAGCGCTTTGCAGGCAAGCCCTATCCGGAGGTATTAAAGGACCTGACCGGTAACCGGCCACCTGATGCGATGAACCTGGGTGGCCCGGCGCTGGTTGCCCTGATCCATGCGGCACAGATGCTGGATCCCGGTCAGTTCGAGGTCCGTTTTTTCGGAGGTATGGGGGAAGATGAGGCCGCAAACTATGTTCGGGAGATGACCGGAAAAACACCGCTTGACATGGCCAATTACAGGCCGGTAAGCGACCGGGCCACGCCTTTTACACACGTATTGTCTGATGCATCGCATGATAATAACCGCGGGGAAAGGACCTTTATCAACCACATTGGTGCCGCCTGGGATTATACTCCGGATATACTCGGAGACGCCTTTTTCCAGTCAGATATTGTCTGTTTTGGCGGGACGGCCCTGACGCCCCGTATTCATGATTCACTCTC
>JANTFK010000509.1 GCA_024763595.1 Bacteroidales bacterium
CGTCGGTCAATATTATGGATTGGGACGAAGCCATTGATCTGGGAGCCAATATGTATCGGGGTTATTACAGAGAAATTGACCAGTACTTTGAGGAGCGGGACCGCGCCTGGGAAAAGAATGCCTACACCTTAACCATTGGTCCCCTGACCCCTGATATCCTGGACCGATTTGAAAGTGAAGCAGAAAGCCTGCTGGTGCACCCCGGTTTTTTGGGATGTTATGGCAAGCAGTTCTATTACTGGAAGATCGGTTCCGATTATATCAATTACCGGAAACGGCTTGAAAAAATTGTTGCGGGACTCTCTTCCCAGAGACTGGGGATATGGGGGCATCACGATTCCAGTTTTCTCTATGACCGTGACGAGCCGGATTGGCCGGTGACAGATCCGCCGGTGGGCTATTGCTATGTAAAGATCATGGGGCGTCCCGGATCAGCCTGGCGGAATGCTCCCTATCTGACCAGGACCGAAATGGTGCTGAATCCACACAGGTTCAAACTGGCGGAAGTGAACTATTATGCTGCGTTTCATGATGATGAAGTTGTACCATTAAATTTTTTGAATAATCAATCGATGCGCGCCGACGACTGGCACGGTTTACGGAATGAATCCTATCTCTCCATCATTTACGGGGCCACCGGGCTTTATCACTGGGTCTGTACGCAGAAAGGGGGCCTGCAGCGGCTGCGTGGCTGGTTTCAGGAGCTGAATTATATGTGGCCTGTCTTTGTGGCTGATGATGCACAAATCAAAGTGGAGATCCAGCCACAGGGAAGCAAAGTGGATTACCGGCTGAAAAAGTGGCAGGGGAAATACTACCTGCTAACTGCCAACAGGGATGAACCCACACAACATGCAGCCATTAAGATCAACGGACAGGAAGGGATGAAAGTAAAAAAACTGTTTGAACTGCCCGGCAGCCTTTCCGTTGAAAACAATGTGATCCGGGATGCCTGGGAAAAATACGGCACCCATGTGTATGAGATTGAATTTGCTGAAAACCGGTAAAAATAGGACTCACAGCAGTCATTGCAATAGGTCCTTGTAAATAACTTATTGATTAAACTTCTCCAGGTATGCCAATAGCTTTTCCCAGCGGGATATGCCTTCAACACCGGCCTCTTCAAAGGCGGATGTTGCGAGTGCCCGTGCCCGTGACAGGTTTTCGGCATTTTCCCGTTCCCCGGCGGTCCTGATCAGGGGCAGTATCTGCAGTAGCTTCCGGGCCGGATTTGTTCCGCCATAGAGTCGTCCGAGCCTTTCATCGACAAAACGTTCCGGCGTCATCTCAGGATCCCACAGAAACGCCTCCCAGGCCAGGTAGAAGAGTTCAACATTAAGCCTTTCTGGGTTGAGCTCACCATAAGTGTCCAGTCCTTCAAACCCCGCTTTTGCCGCATGCCAGCATATATTACGGATCTCCTCAAAGTAAAAGTCATCCGCTGTATGGGTGGAAAAGTTGCACCAATGCAGATATCCCAGGTTATGTTTGGCCATCGGTTTGATCCCGGCAGGCCAGTTGCCGGCCATACCGGTAAGGGTCCACTGGCACAATGCATCTTGGGGGATCATTTCCAGAAACTTTGGCGGATCCTGCATCATCTCTGCCGTGTAACCCGTATAGGTCGCATAACTGAGCCAGGCATCCGGTTTCAGTTGGTGTGCCGATTCCAGGGTAATGCTGTGCGAGATGGCCATATCCTTATAATAGTCTGGTTCGTCAGAATCGATTTCCTTCCTGGCACGCCTGCAGTCATCACAGTGGCAAACCAGGAAATCTCCCATCTCCAGATTGACCCCGCCGATATGAAAAGTTTCAAACATCCACCGGATACCATTGTCAAGCCAATCCTGGTTGGCCTTTTTAGAAGGGCAGAGGGCATTGTAGAACGCTCCGTTCTCATCAACGGCCCGTAGTCCCGGATGGGTCTTCAGCCAGCTGTCGGTGTTGTATTTGTGTTCGCCTTCGTAGTAAAAACCTTCATATCCGCTGGTCCCGATACCGGGAAGGATGCGTACACCCCGCTCTTCAGCATACCTGCAAAGCTCCCGGGCGGCTGCAACCCCACCATGACTATCACGCAGGAATCCCCATAAGATCATCCCGTTAAACTTGTGATCGGCCATATAATCCACACATCGCTTTGTGTCCTCCAGGAAAGCTTCCGGCTTTTTACGGTAAGCCGCACCACCTCTTACGCTGGCCATTGTACTGGCAATTTCTCCTTCACCACCCCATTCCATGCGATTATCCCAGTTCCAGAACCACCTGTATTTGAACTTCGGGATCTCCCGGGCGTGAACAGGGGCCAGTGAAACATCCGCTCCATTGTGGTTGAGCCTCCAGTTTATCAGGTCGCTCACAGCATATATGGTTCCGGTACGCCCGCCTCCGGCCAGCATGAGCCAGTCGCGGCCTTTATAATGGCATGTGTGTATAACATATCCCTGGTCGGTCAGACCACCGGAATCAATATTGATCCTGGCTTCTTCCGCCATACGCTGTAAAAACGGGTTGGAAGCTGAACTGCCGAGCAAAATTACAACTGTGGAATTTAATGGAAGCTTTTCTGCAGCAACCATGGGTATATGGGT
>JANTFK010000510.1 GCA_024763595.1 Bacteroidales bacterium
ACATTCATCTGGTCACCCCACAATGCACAATGCTGTTGATAATTCTTTACGATGGTCCCCTGCAGGTTCTTGGCACAGAGGGTAAGCCCCATGGCATGCGCTTTCAGTTTGGAAATATTGATCAGCCATGTACCCGGGGCATTTACGGGCCAGATATAGGGTAATTTTTTAAAGAAAAGGCCATCCTGCACATCCTTCCAGGTTATCTGTTGCGGGTCCAGTCCGGTGTAAGGGGTCTCAATACATTGCAGGTCAATGCCTGTGCGTGTTGCCATATCCACATAACCCCCGTCTTCCAGGTCATCCGGACAATTCACCTCCCTGATGTGGACCCGGGATCCGGGGATCTCCAGCTCTTTCAGACTGTCAATGATCCCTTCAGTAAAATGTGCATCGGTTACGATGCCCATGGATCTTTCAACGGTGTAATCTTTATGCCAGCGGGCCCTGCATGTGAGGTTGGGTTTGATCACAATCCGGCTGGAGAGCGGAACTCCCTGCAGCGGGTCATCTGTCAGCCCGAATACCGATCTTCCGAAACGCAGTCCGGCCTCTTTCATGGCCGTGCCATTGGTTTTTACATCCACATCTGTACGCATGAGAAACACCGCATCCGGGTTATCCTGGACAAAGGGATGAACGCCCAGCAAAGAGCCGTTGTAGTATCCGCTATGGTTGGTGTGATACCTGGTGTAGCCGAACAGTTTCACAGGGCGGAACAGTGCACCTGATCCGGCTACCAGCGCAGAACGAATAAATCTTCTCCGGTTTATTGAGCTCATGGCTGACGCTTATTCCGGTTATTCCTATGAAAAGTAGTCATTTCATACGTGAAAATCAATTTATTCGGTATGATACTATCACGAAACAACTTTTTCCACTACCCCCCCTGGATCATAGGATTCATCAGTATGGATTGACTTTTCCAGTAGCAAGTTGCGGGGAAATTCAATATCCGGAATGCGTTGGCCCTATCGGGAACCTGCTCTTAATCATATGTGCCGGGGTTGTTTAATCTCCTCAGAAAGGCCAATTTTGCCTTACCAAATTAAACTATACAGCGCAATGAATGTAGATACGGTCATGAATGACCTGGTGAAGCGGCATCCCGGAGAAGTGGAGTACCACCAGGCGGTCAGAGAGGTTCTTGAATCCATTGAGGAAGTTTACAACGATAATCCCCATTTCAGGACAGCCGGTATTGTGGACCGGATCATTGAACCGGACAGGGTCTTTATTTTCAAAGTACCCTGGGCCGATGACCAGGGTATGGTCCATGTAAACCTGGGTTACAGGGTCCAGTTTAACAATGCCATCGGGCCATACAAGGGCGGGTTGCGTTTTCACCCCAGCGTGAACCTGAGTATTCTGAAGTTTCTGGGATTCGAACAGATCTTCAAGAACAGCCTCACATCATTGCCCATGGGCGGAGCCAAGGGCGGATCGGATTTTGATCCCAAGGGTAAATCCAACGCAGAGATCATGCGTTTCTGCCAGTCCTTTATGATGGAGCTCTGGAGCAATATCGGTCCCGATACGGATGTGCCTGCCGGTGATATCGGTGTGGGCGGACGCGAGATCGGGTATCTCTATGGTATGTACCGGAAGCTGGCGCGGGAGAATACGGGGGTGCTTACCGGCAAGGGGCTGAACTGGGGCGGATCGCTGGTGCGGCCCGAAGCCACGGGATTCGGATGTGTCTATTTTGCCAAAGAGATGCTGGCCACCCGGGGGGAGACCTTTGAAGGGAAGCGTGTGGCCATTTCCGGATTCGGGAACGTGGCGTGGGGGGCTGCCCGGAAGGTAACCGAACTGGGCGGTAAGGTGGTAACGCTCTCAGGACCCGATGGATATATCTATGATCCGGAGGGGGTTTCGGGAGAGAAGATTACCTATATGCTGGATCTGAGGGCCTCCAATGAAGATATTGTGGCTCCCTATGCGCTGGAGTTTGACAGTGCGGCTTTTGTGCAGGGGAAGAGGCCCTGGGAGGTGGAAGTGGATATTGCCCTTCCCTGTGCCACCCAGAATGAACTGGACGGTTCCGATGCCGGCCGGCTTCTGGCCAATGGATGTACCTGTGTCTGTGAAGGGGCCAATATGCCCTGCACACCGGAGGCCATCGAGAAGTTCCAGGAGCAACAGATCCTCTATGCCCCGGGCAAGGCTGCCAATGCGGGCGGCGTGGCTACATCGGGACTGGAGATGGCACAGAACTCCATGAAGATCAACTGGAGCAGGGAAGAGGTTGATGAGCGCCTCCACCACATCATGAAAAATATCCACGGGAACTGCGTAAAGTACGGAACCGGTCGCGACGGGTATGTGGACTATGTGAAGGGTGCCAACATCGCCGGCTTCCTGAAAGTGGCCGAAGCCATGGTCGACCAGGGATTGCTCTGATGGAAAAGATGGCCAGCCGGAAGAACTATTTTTGACACAGTTTCATCATAGTTATTCATTCATTCATCAATAAATTGATACGGTTATCGTATTACCGTCCTGTTTTTTTCAATGAATGAAATGATTAACGGATTACTTCCCTGTACTTCTCACAGCAATTGTTCTTTTTATCAAAACAGTGTCATAGTAG
>JANTFK010000511.1 GCA_024763595.1 Bacteroidales bacterium
AAGGTGCTTTGGCTATCTCCCTCCTTTCTTCCTCTGAAACCTCCAGCACATCATCATAAAATCCGGGAATGGTGATGTGGTTGTTTTTATCCGTAAGCGAAGCGATCATCCTGCACAACAGGTTAGCGGGATTTCCAACAGCACCACCATAAACCCCTGAATGCAGGTCACGGTTGGGGCCGGTTAGTTTCACCTCCAGGGAACTAAGCCCCCGTAAGCCCACAGTAATGGATGGGAGATCCTGAGCAATCATGGTAGTATCCGAGATAAGTATAACATCGGCTTTTAGGAGTTCCCTGTTATCTTTGCAGAATTGTTTCAGGCTGAGAGAACCTGTCTCCTCCTCCCCCTCGATCATAAACTTCACATTACATGGAAGTGTTCCGGTCCGGTTCATTAATTCGAAAGCTTTCACATGCATGAAAAGCTGACCCTTGTCATCAGAGGCTCCCCTTGCATATATCCTGCCATCCCTCACTTCCGGCTCGAAAGGGGGAGAATCCCACAGCTCCAACGGCTCTGCCGGCTGAACATCATAATGACCATATACAAGGACCGTGGGCAGTGTATCATCCACTATCTTCTGACCATAAATAACCGGCCAGCCTGCCGTTTCTTTCACCTCGGCAAGATCGGCGCCGGCATCCAGCAATGCAGATTTGATGTGTGTGGCTGCTCTCAGCATATCGGATTTTGCATCGGCCAGTGAACTTATGGATGGTATCCTGATCAGTTCAAACAGTTCATCCAGGAACCGTTCCTTATTTGATTCCACATATTGTTTAATAATCTCCATAAAGTAATGTTAAAACAGTAAGTATTAATTATTCCTCAATTATTCCCTATTCCTTTTTTGTCCTGATCAGTTCCCGGTAAACAACCTCCATCTCTTCATAAAAAGCTTCTCCATAGACCCTTGTAATAGCATCCCTGAGAAACCTGAAGACTGGTATCCCCTTTGCTTCTCCCAGTATCCTGGCCGGTTCACAAATACTCCAACGATGATAATTCAGTGCCTCAGCCTGCTTCAGCTTACTGACCCGGATGGGATAGAGGTGACAGGAGACAGGCTTCTGAAACATAATTGCCTGCTGTTCGTATGCAATCTCAATGGCACATCGTGCAATGGAACCGGTAAAGACCACATATGCACACTCTTCCCTCCCTACCAGGGGGGTTACTTTATCCCCGTCATGGTCAATCACCCACGCACCCTGCTCATTCACGGCCCGTAATCCCTCCGCACGCATAAATAATTTAATCTGTTCGATGTTAGCACATAAAAGATCTGCTTCTTTCTCCTCAAGGGGTGCCCCTGAATCGCCATATACACAACAATTCCCTTCGCATTTTTCAAGGTGGCAGAAGAATTGGTTCTCAAACAGATCCATGCTAACAACCTTGTCTCCGATCTGGATCATTACAGCTGTTTTCAAACAACAAATGTGCAAAAAAATCAGCTGGATTCACAGGCCTCGTATTATTTCTATCTTTGTCAGATGTTGAAAATTCCGGCACTATTGCTAACAGGCATGCTGTGGTTTACACAGGGAACAGCCCAGGTATCTTACCTTGACCGGCCCGACCTGCTCGAACAGGTGGAAAGCTGTCTGCAATTCACATACAATTTCTCTTTTGAAGAAGCGCGTATGCTTCAACATCTACTAGCAGAAACTACCCCTGAGCACCCTGCTCCCGATTTCCTCGAAGCACTCATCGTCTACTGGGAAAATTTTCCACTGACCCCCTCCGATAAGGCATCTGAGCAATTCATTCATCTGATGGACAGGGTAATTGCCAAAGCAAAGATCTATACAGAAAAAGATAAAACCATGCTGGAAGGAACCTTTTTTGATCTGTATGGAAGAGCACTCAAGGCCATGTTCTGGGCAGACAATGGAAAACCGATGAAGATAGTACCCGACCTGAGAAACATGTACCGGTATACAAAGGAAGGTTTTATATTAAAAGATCAGTTTATTGAGTTCTATTTCTCAACCGGATTATACAACTACTATATTGAAGCCTACCCTGAAGCACATCCTGTATATAAACCACTGCTTTCGTTCATGATGGAAGGAAACCGGCAACTGGGACTTGATCAGCTGAACTATGCCATTCATCATGCAGTGTATCTGAAGGTTGAATCAATGCTATTTATGTCACTGATCCAGCTGAAGTATGAAAAGGACCTCAAATCAGCGGCTCTTTACGCAGAAAAGCTGTACCAGGAATACCCCAGGAACATCTATTACCAGGGGCATCTGTTAACCATCCTGCTCTACCAGCACAGATATCAAAGGTCACGGGAGGTCCTGGACCATATGAAGAATCAGCATGACAGCTACTCTGAGATGATCAAAACAATGGGGCTTGCATTTTTGGCCGAGCATTCGTCTGCTGATCCCAAACTGGTCGAACAAAAATATTTCCGGGTCATCAGGATGACTGATAAATTCGGCACCTTTGCCGACCTGTTTAAAGGGATCTCTTATATGGGGTTATCAAGGCTTCGTGAAAGGCAGGGATTGCAGGGAGATGCAAATAAGTTTGCCCGCAAGGCCTCACACTATACATCCTATAGTTT
>JANTFK010000512.1 GCA_024763595.1 Bacteroidales bacterium
GTCGGATACCTGCCGGAAGAGGTCAGGTGGTCGGACGACAGCCGGTCTCTCTTTTTTATCTTGAACCCGGATCATGATACACTGCGTTCCACTTACCGGGCAGATGTTGCCTCCGGGAAGATTGAAAAACTTTCTTTCGGGCAACAAAAATCCGTCACCACCAGGGGTGTGTATACAAAGGATCACAGGTGGAAGGTTTACGAAAAGCAGGGGGATATCTTCCAGCTCAACACATCCACAATGGAGATTACACGCATTACCGGCACCCTTGCCAGTGAGACCAACCCCCGTTACTCCGGCAATGGCTCTTCCGTCATTTTCCAACAGGAGATGAACCTGTTTCAATGGAGCAGGGATGATGGCAGCATCACCCAGCTGACCGATTTCAGAAAAGGTAATAAAGAAGAAACAGTAACTACACCACAGGATCAATGGCTTGAAAATGACCAGATGGCCTGGTTTGACATTTTGAAAAAACGTAAGGAAAGGGAAAATGCCGCTGCGTTCAGAAACAGCCAGGCGCAGTTTGAACGGCCTGAGACCATTTACCTTGGCAATAAAAGGTTGAATGATTTAACCATCTCGCCTGATTTAAGATATGTGGTATATCAGTTGTTCATCGATGCCGAAGATAAAAACACCATTGTAGCCGATTATGTGAACCGGTCGGGTTACACAACGGACATCACATCCCGGGCCAAAGTTGGTGCTCCCCGGAACCATTTTGAATCCTGGATCCTGGATTTGCAGAAGGATACGACCTACCGGATCGAAACCAAAGATATTAAAGGAATCTATGACAAACCGGCATACCTGAAGGCATATGCAAAAGATACCGGTACATATTGTGACCGTTTCGAAGATCCCAGGGAGGTCCGGATCGCTCCCCCGCTCTTTTCCGAGAATGGAAGCGCAGTGGTAAATGTCACCTCACTGGACTACAAGGACCGGTGGATTATGTTGCTGGACCTGCCCGGTGGTACATTGAAGCTGATAGACCGGCAGCACGATGATGCATGGATAGGCGGACCGGGCATTGGCTGGGAATCCGATGGCGTAGTCGAATGGATCGACAACGAAACCATCTGGTTCAAATCCGAGAAAACGGGTTTTTCTCATCTCTATACAGCCAATGTAAAAAACGGGAAAATCAGGGCCCTGACCGGCGGAGAATTTGAAGTACTGGATGTACAACTATCAAGGGACAAAAAGCGCTTTTATCTGACAACCAATGAAGTGAGTCCCCATGAAAATCATTTTTACCACATGGACGTTTCAGGCGGTAAGAGGGTACAGATTACCTCACAGAAGGGAGGGCACCGGGTGATCGTTTCCCCCGATGAAAAGCAACTGGCCATTCTTTTCTCCTACGCAAATCAACCATGGGAACTATATGTAATGCCCAATAAGCCCGGTGCACAGATGGTGCGCCTGACCCGGTCCACCACAGCGGAGTTTAATGCCTATCCATGGATCGATCCGGAGATCATACACTTTACAGCAAGAGACGGGGTGAAAGTACCGGCCAGCCTGTATAAACCATCCCCCGGAAAGAAGAACGGTGCCGCAGTCGTTTTTGTGCACGGCGCCGGTTATCTTCAAAACGTTCACCACTGGTGGCCCTCCTATTATCGCGAATATATGTTTCATAACCTGCTGGTCGATAATGGATACACTGTCCTGGCCATAGACTTTCGTGCCAGTGCGGGTTATGGCAGGGACTGGCGCACAGCTATATACCGGCATATGGGGGGAAAGGATCTGGAGGATCAGGTGGACGGTGCGGCATACCTGGTCGAACAACAAGGCATCGACAGGAAGAGAATCGGTATCTACGGAGGCTCCTATGGCGGTTTTATCACCCTGATGGCCATGTTCAAATCACCGGGCACGTTTACATGTGGTGCAGCACTGCGCTCCGTCACCGACTGGGCACATTACAGCCACAATTACACCGCCAACATACTGAACACCCCTGTGGAAGACAGCCTGGCCTACGCACAAAGTTCTCCCATATACTATGCAGAAGGGCTGGAAGGGAAACTACTTATGCTGCATGGTGTTATGGATACCAATGTACACTTCCAGGATGTAGTAAGACTTTCACAGCGCCTGATAGAATTGAAAAAGGAAAACTGGGAGCTGGCTCTCTTTCCGCTTGAAGGACACGGTTTTATAGAACCCTCCAGCTGGTCGGATGAGTACCGTCGTATCTTTCACCTGTTCCAGGAAACACTTCGTGAGTAATCGGGATATTACGACAGACCGGCACATAAATTCCAGCAAGCTTCCTGCATATCAGGATCTTCGGCTATGGCAGCCGGTAATGCGGGCTGTGCATCCACAAAATAGGACCCGTTGTTCTCAGGTTTTTGATTGTTCAGGCATCGTTGCATACGCCAGGCTGCCGACTCAACCGGATCGCCCATTGCTCCCCATCCCGCACGCAGCAGATTGGTGTCGATCACTCCCGGATGCAGGCTGTTGACCAGGATATTGTCCTCTTTGATACGGGCCGAGAGGTAATTAACCATCAGAATATTACACAGTTTTGATTCACTGTATGCCCTGAACCC
>JANTFK010000513.1 GCA_024763595.1 Bacteroidales bacterium
CGAGAATACGGCCGGCGGACTGATGGCCAAGGAGCTTATCCGTGTGAATGAAAACTGGGGAGTAACCACCTGCATCAGGGAAATGCGCAAACAGGCAAAAGATCTGGAGGAGATCTACTACATCTATGTGGTCAGTGATGAGAATATACTGCTGGGCATTCTTTCCCTGAAGGCACTGTTGCTGGCCACGGCATCCACACAAATTAAAGATATATATGATGCTGAAGTGCGGTCCGTCCAGACCGATACCCCTTCTGAAGAGGTAGCCCAGATCATGGAGAAATATGACCTCATCGTGTTACCGGTGGTCGATTCCATCGGCCGGCTCATGGGACGGATCACCATCGATGATGTAGTGGATGTGATCAGGGATGAGGCGGAACGGGATTACCAGCTGGCTTCCGGTATCACTACCGATGTGGAGACCACCGACTCCCCCTCACGCCTTGCAAGGGCACGCCTGCCCTGGCTCATCATCGGCCTGCTGGGTGGAATTGTTGTATCGGCAGTGATCAGCCGGTTCGAAGAGGATATCCAGATCAATCCTGAAATGGCCTTTTTTATTCCACTCATTGCGGCCATGGCCGGGAATGTAGGCATCCAATCCTCGGCCATTATTGTACAGGGTATAGCCAGTAACAGCCTGGGGCTGGAAAGCACTTACAGGAAGCTGGGAAAAGAGTTGCTGGTTGCCCTGCTGAACGGGCTTATCCTTGCCGGTATGCTGTTCCTCTATAATTTCTTTATCAATCATAACCTGGCGCTTACCTTCACTGTCAGCTCTTCCCTCCTGGTGGTAATCATTTTTGCCGCCATATTCGGCACCCTCATTCCCCTGCTCCTTAATAAAATGAAATTTGATCCTGCGCTGGCCACCGGGCCCTTTATTACCACCATGAATGATATTATGGGCCTCTTTATCTATTTCCTGATGGGCAGGATCCTCTACACTGTGTTTATTTGAAAAAAACCTGGCTGTCAGAAGGAGGTATTGATCGCAACCACCGGATCCATCCGGGCCCCCTGCCAGGCTGGAAAGATCCCGCTAATCAAACCGATCAGGCTGGAAATCCCGATACCCAGCATGATATTCTCTATGGTCAGGTATACCACAAAATCGCTTGACAGGTTAATAACTGTGGCTCCTGCAAATACCAGCAAAAGACCGATAATCCCGCCGGCAACCGATAACATGACCGACTCAAACAGGAACTGGAGCAGAATGAAAAACCTTTTGGAACCCAGTGCCTTTTGGATCCCTATGATGTGGGTTCGCTCCTTGACCGATACAAACATAATGTTGGCGATCCCAAACCCTCCTACAATAATAGAGAAGATGCCGATAAAGAACCCGGCAGCTTTGAGCACAGCAAACAACTGGTCCAGCTGGTTATTGATAATGGAGGTCTGGTTCAGAGCAAAACTATTCTCTTCCACAGGCTTGAGTCTCCTGTAAGAACGCAAAAGATAGGTCACCTCGGAACGGAGTTCCTGAAGCGGCACATTTTTCCTTGTCTTCACCCAGATGGAGGGATCGGCCATATCGCTCCGGATATCCACAAACTTTCTGTAATAATTCATAGGGAGGAGGACCACCTTATCCAGGATCATGACATCAAACATACCTGTCCCTTCCTTTTTGACAACGCCGATCACCCGGAACTTATATCCCATTGTTTCAATGGATTTCCCAATTGGATTGGCTCCGCGGAACAGTTCCCTGGCAATCTCATCCCCGATTACTGCCACATTTCTGCCCGCCTTGGCTTCGATGGGGGTAAAATACCTGCCGCGTTCCAGTTCAAAGGTCTTGATATCCTGAAAGCCTTCAGAAACCCCGGCCAGGGTTGCACCCTCCAGGTTATTGTTCCCATGTTCAATCCTCCGTTGTACACCTGAAACCATGCAAACCGTTTCCGCACTCCTGCTCTTCCTGTTGAGGAATTCAAACTCATCGTATGAAGGGAGGGGACGGTTCATATATTTCCACCATGGATACTCATCACCACCATCTTCAGGGGCCCAAGGCCATTTTTCAACATACAGCACATTGCTCCCCAGCTTATTTACACTGGTCCGGATATTGGTCTCCAGGGAATCCACAATGGTAAAAACGGCAATAATAGCAAAGATACCAATGGTAATCCCCAGCAGGGATAACATGGCCCGTAACCGGTTCACAGTAACCGCCTGAACAGCCATCAAAAGGCTCTCCCATATTAACCGGAGAATAATCATTAATAAATTGTTGCGTTTCTACTTCTTTATTTCACCGGAAACTGTTTCTTTTGCAAAGAAAGTTAAAAAAAGTTTGTCCTATCCACAAAAGCCAATGGCCCCGAAACAAATTTCAAGCGCACTTATTTCCGTCTTTTCCAAAGAGGGACTGGATCAAATTGTACATACACTGCATGACCTGGAGGTTTCCTTATACTCCACAGGAGGAACACAGCAGTTCATTGCTGATTTAGGTATTCCGGTAACCGCTGTTGAAGATCTCACCTCCTACCCATCCATTCTGGGTGGAAGGGTAAAAACATTGCACCCCAAGGTATTCGGGGGT
>JANTFK010000514.1 GCA_024763595.1 Bacteroidales bacterium
GGTTGTTTTTCGAGAGTTTCTTCAGGGAGGATATCAGCTTCTCCCCGTCAAAATGATGCCTGGCGAACCGGTCAGCCTCAAATTCATTGGACCTGGAAAAAATATTGGTACCGAGTCCTATCAGTAAAGATATGGGTGAATAGAGAATCCCGAAGGCAATGAGACCCAAATGAAATGAAGCCTCCTCCCCTCCCAGGGCCACTGAAAAGCTGTCCACACCCACAAAAAGCGAAAAGAGATACAATGTAATGGCAAGCTGGATCGTGGAAAGTAACAAACCTTTGAGCGTATGCTTTTTCTTGTAGTGTCCGACCTCATGGGCCAGTACTGCCACAATCTCTTCCTCTTCCAGGTCGTGGATCAGGGTGTCAAACAAAACGATCCGTTTTTTCGGGCCCAGACCGGTAAAATAGGCGTTGGCCTTGCTGGATCGCTTTGAGCCATCCATCACATAAATGTTTTCAAGCCTGAACGCCGCTTTGACTGCAAAATCTTCAATCTTACTTCGCAATGATCCCTCCTCCAGTGGTTGCTGCCTGTTGAACAGGGGTACAATCAGATTGGAATAGAACATGGTCATAAAGAGCGAAAAGAGGGTAACCACTCCCAGTACGATCAACCAGAACCATGGACCGGTAAGCATATAGATCCAGGTAATCAGTGCCAGTAACCCTCCGCCGATAATGGCCCCCAGGAACCAGCCTTTGATCTTGTCCAGGATAAATGTCTTCACCGTGGTCCTGTTGAAGCCATACCGTTCTTCAAGTACAAAAGTGTCATAGATGGCAAATGGTGTGGTAAGGATATCGCCTGCAAGCGCAAGTAACCCAAAGAATATCAGTACATGCAGTATATAATTATCCGTCAGGGCAGCCACCTGTCTGTCCAGCCAGCCAAATCCGCCCGTGAAGAATACAAATAACAAAACAAGCAGGCTCAGTGTACTGGACAGCAACGAGAAACGTGTATTGTCCCGCTTGTATAACTGGCTTTTCTTATATTCTTCCGGATCAAATATTCCTTCCAGTTCCCCGGGTAATTGAGGTAAAGTATGCCTCAGGTTCAAAGTGTCCAGGATTCTTTCCAGCAGATAGCTGAACACCAGCACCCCTATCAAAATAAAAAATATGGTATTATACATCGCTACTCCACCTGTTTTATAATTTCCTTCCGGTTCATCAACCGTACATCCAGTTCCTCCCTGTAACTGCTGAGCAGATCCAGGGTATCGTATCCCAGCGCCAGATCCAGCAGTAAACTGGCTGAATCCAGGTTATCTTCCAGCTCATAGAAAATGGCCATGTTGTAATAGGCCTTTGAAACCATACTGCTGTCGGCCGATCCGGCTAGCTGCTCCCAGATGTGGTATGCCTCATCCCAGGCTCCCTGTTGCGTAAACCTGGCAGCTATTTTCAGCGAATCTCCCTTTCCCTTAAAAATATTTCGCTGTGTTTCGTTCCAGACAGGTACAAGGTACCTGCCATATTTGAAACCACTCTCATAAAACAGGTCCCGCAGCATATCTGTTGCGTAATATTCCTGCAAGATTTCACCATCCAGTAAATCGGGAAAAAACAGTGTATCTACCGTTGTATAGCTATCAAACGGAACCGGGCGGTCGGGCAGGTGTATGTTCCATTTTATCCTGTTAAATACTTCATAATAATGGTTCATGACCACTCCCGGTGCATCTTCATAATAATCATAGTGCTGATCCAGGCCCACATAGAAATATTCAAGGCTGATTACAGCATCTGCGAACCACTCACTGCACAGGGCTGCTACCTCCCGCCTGGTCAGGATCAGATCCTCCAGATAGGCTGTATCTCTCCTTCGCTTATTCAGCCAGACCGGTTTTCTGAAGGATTCTCTTGGAGATTGTCTTAAGACATCAAAAACACCCCTGTTCAGGTTGTTACAGATCAGGGTATCCAGCATCACCAGCTGTTTCCGATTCAAATCTCCCCTGTTTTGTTTCGCCCAGATATCAGGTGTGACGGGTGCCCTGTTGATGAACAACAACTTTTGCACATGACCTGGAAAGCTGATGGTTGCCGGTTCCAGTACCTCAAACTCAACCACGCTGTAAATTCCTGCACATCCCTGCAGGAACAGGGAAAATACCAGTGTTAACAGAAAAGTGCCCGACCTGATTTTCACGCCTACGGGTTAAAAATGCCAGTTAAACGCTCATCCCTCCGCAAACCTGTAACGTCTGACCTGTCATGTAGGATGAAAGATCGGATGCCAGAAAAACGGAAACATTGGCCACATCCTCAGGTACACCGCCCCTTCTTAAGGGAATGGTCTTGATCCACTCTTCTTTCACATTCTCGGGCAGTTTATTGGTCATATCTGTGATGATAAACCCCGGTGCTATGGCATTACAACGTACATTTCTGGATCCCAGTTCCTTGGCTACTGACTTGGTAAAACCAAGGATTCCGGCTTTTGACGCCGAATAGTTTGCCTGTCCTGCATTGCCATTTACGCCCACAACCGAACTCATATTGATAATGGAACCGGTCCGGGCCTTTAACATATATTTCTGCACTGCCTTG
>JANTFK010000515.1 GCA_024763595.1 Bacteroidales bacterium
CAGCGTGAACCGATAAGTTCAGGATCAGCAGGATAGCAGTATACCTGAGTAATTTCATAGATATCATCCAACGTGTTCTGCCACTCAAATTAAAGATTTTTTTTTACTATTACAGCATATTACATCCGGCCTATGAATCTCCTGTACATTATCCTGATCATCATTGGAATAATGGGCCTGGTTCTTTTTTTTCCCTGGAAAGGAACGGGCTCATTCAAATACACATCCCCCACCATTCGTTTTCATGAAGCCGACCACGTACTTTCGCGACGATTGTTAAAACCGGGAAGCAGCAACTATGATGCATACTATTCCATTCATCCGGAGTTTCAAAAGGCAGATGACCGGTCAAGGCAGGCTCCCGGGTTACTTGACCGGCTGGCATACCATTATGATCCGGGAACTTTTGCCGCTGCAAGGTCCAATTTTGAGATCATAGGTTTTATGGGTCAGTTGACCCACGCGACCACTTCTCATTCAATAACGACTGTTCCTTTGCCCGATCAATCCACTACAGATACCGATGCTCCCCGCAGGATTCATCCTGAAAAAACATCCCGGTTCATTACCGGCTGGTTAAAAAATACCGGGGCTCATAGTGTAGGGATCACCACTTTACGTGATTATCATTTATACAGTCACAAGGGAAGGGGTCCCCGGTCGGGTGAGCCCATTGTGAAAACAGATGAATATGCTGTTGCCATAACCACAGAGATGGACCATCAAATGATGCAATCGGCACCGGAAGGAAGCTCCGTTATGGAATCCTCTGAACAATATCTGCGTTCCGGAGTACTGGCCCTGAAACTGGCGGCATGGATAAAAGAGCTGGGCTACAATGCTACTGCACATATAGATGGAGATTATGAAGTGATTTGCCCCCTTGTTGCAACAGATGCCGGACTGGGAGTTATCGGAAGGATGGGGCTGTTGATGACTCCTGACCTCGGACCCCGTGTCAGGATCTCGGTTGTAACAACCAATATGCCCCTAATTGCTTCTGAACAGCAACCCGATCCTACCGTTCTCCATTTCTGCCATCACTGTGAGAAATGTGTTCAAACATGCCCGGCAGGTGCAATACCAGCCGGTCCCCGAAAAGAGATTGCCGGAGTGGAACGATGGCAAGTCAATGCAGAAAGTTGTTACCACTACTGGACCGTCAGTGGTACCGATTGCGGCAGGTGTATTTCCGTCTGTCCTTACAGTCATCCCGATACCCTTTTTCATCGCTTTATCAGGTTCGGCATCAAAAATAATTTGGTTTTCCGGTATCTGGCCATTAAATTGGACGATGTTTTTTATGGCCGGAAACCACGAATCCGGCCGCTGCCAGCATGGACGGACATTATGAATGACCAATGACAACCCCCGCATATATAGCCCTCGGTGTCGTTCTACTGATGATCGTAGCGCTGGTAAGGGAGATCATGCGTCCGGGGCTGATACTCTTCTCTGCACTGGTTGTTTTCATGGTGACCGACATTCTTTCTGCCGAAGAGGCACTTTCCGGATTTTCCAATAAAGGGATGATCACGGTGGCGTTGCTTTTCCTGGTCAGTGAAGGAGTAAAGGAGTCGGGGGTACTGAATAAAATCGGCAGGATCATCCTTCCCAAAAAACGAAAACCCATCCCCAGACTACTCATGCAGATCATGATCCCCGTTTCGGCCATCTCTGCATTCCTGAACAATACCCCGATGGTTATTATTTTCGGACCCATGCTGAAGAAATGGGCTGACAAGCTAAGCCTCCCTTCCCAGAAATTCCTGATCCCGCTCTCTTACGCCACCATCTTTGGAGGGGCCTGCACCCTGATAGGCACCTCTACCAATCTGTTGGTTCACGGAATGATGCTGGACAGAGGAATGGCCGGACTGGGAATGTTTGAACTGGCCAAAATCGGGCTCTTCATTCTGTTTTTTGGTTTCATATATATAAACATATTCTCGAATCGTCTCCTTCCGGGTGAAAAAATACCCAGATTTAGCTTCCCCAACGATACAAGGGAGTATTATTTTGATCTGTACCTGCCCGCTAATTCAAATCTGATCGGTAAAGAGATTGAAAAGCGGCGCCTTCCCGGGCTCAATGAGTTCACTGTGCGTACGGTGATCAGGGATGGGAAACACATCCGGATATCCAATACGCCATTTTTACTTGAAGCCGACGACAAACTGATTGTTGCCGGGAGTTCAGAAGATGTGGGGTACCTGACCCAGTCTTCCAATGTAAAACTTGAAGCCCTTAATAATGTGGATCCCGACTTTCTGAAAAAATCCCTCAAACAGGTTGAAGTCGTAATCGCACCCCGCTTCCCTGGAATACAGCGAACCCTGGGAGAATTTGATTTTTTCGGTCACTACCAGGCAGTTGTAATGGCGGTCCATCGCAATGGAGAACGTATCTCCACCAACCTGAACAACCTGGAGTTAAAGGCAGGAGATAACCTGATGTTGCTGACAACCGAGGATTTTACCCGTTACTGGGGTGAGTCCAGGGTTTTCTATATGGCCACCGAGAAAGGTGAAATG
>JANTFK010000516.1 GCA_024763595.1 Bacteroidales bacterium
AGTATCAACTGCATTTTTTATATCAGGCAGATTTTATTTAAAAATATAAAAAAAGCTCCCAGGTTTCCTCAGGATCTTTTTAACAGCGAGGGATCTGCCTTTTTCAATTACTTTTTGTTACATTTAAGCATCAGGTGATTAAAAACTGAAAACATAAACGGATGAGAACAGGTAACCAGATGGATCGTCGCAGGTTCATTAAAAACAGTGCCATGGGGATGGCCGGGCTTCCCCTGTTTATTAATGGGTTTGGATCAGTGGCGCCAAGTGACAGGATCCGGGTTGCGCATATCGGGATGGGAAATATGGGGAGGGCACATTTAAACTGGTTTGCTGACTTTCCTGATGTCGAGACTGTTGCGTTGTGCGATGTGGATGAAGTCAGGGTGAGGGAGAAACGCAAACTGTTACAGGAGCTTAGACCGGACACCCGTGCTGATATCTATGGTGATTTCAGGCATGTGCTTGACAGAAAAGATATTGATGTGGTGACCTGTGCGACGCCTGATCACTGGCATGCCCTGATTGCCATCATGGCCTTTCAGTCCGGCAAGGATGTGTACGGCGAAAAGCCACTCTCATATTCCGCTGAAGAAGGCCGGGTAATGCAAAACAGTATGGAAGATAACCAGGCCGTTTTTCAACTTGGCACACAGATTCATGCCATGGAAAATTATCATCGTGTAGCCGAGATCATTCAATCCGGAAGGTTGGGTAAGATCCATACGGTACGGTTATGGAAGACCGGGGGGTCACCCGGTCTGGGGTTCCCTCCCAATGAGACACCACCGGATACCCTGGACTGGGATATGTGGCTGGGGCCGGCTCCGTATGAGGATTATACCCCTGTGCGATGTCATGGCTCATTTCGTTATTTCTTTGACTATTCAGGAGGAGTTTTCGGTGATTTCTGGTGCCATATTGCAGATATTGTTTTTATGTCACTGAGTCCCGGGGGCTTATACAGCATTGATACCCGGGGAGAAAGGCCTTGGGACGGCATTGCCGATACACCGCGGTGGATCGAAGTTGATTTAAAGTTCAGGGACCTGGATTTCTACTGGACCACCACTCCGCCACCGGTCCCGGGTGCAGAAAAAATGCATATCGGGGCACACTTTGAAGGAACTGAAGGCTCATTGACCTGCGACTACAGAACAAAAGTCATTCGCATGGGAGATGAGGTGCTGGACGATATTGCAGATCTGCCTGTAACCATTCCCAGGTCGCCCGGGCACCAGCGGAATTTCCTGGATGCCGTCAAATCGAGAAGCCAGCCTGAGAGCAATCTTCCGTATGCCAGGAAGATGACACTTCCCATGCACCTGGCCTTGATATCTTTCCGGCTGAAAAGAAGATTAAAATGGAACAGTCTGACCGGGCAGTTTGAAGGGGACCCCGCTGCCAATTATTTGCTGTCAAGGGCATACAGGGCACCCTGGTCGCTGCCGGCCTGACCGGTCCGTTCAGTCATTGTTAACATGTAGAAAATGTAACGAACATGAATTTTCATCATTTCATACTAAGCAGCCTGATAATTGCATTTCATTTTATTCCCTGCAGGGCGCAGGAGGATACCGGTTTTATTCCCCTGTTTGACGGAAGCAACCTGGATGCATGGATCGTTGGCGAAAAAGGGGGATTTGAAATAATCAATGGTGAACTGGTTACCGGCAGTCATGATCAGGGAGATAACCTCTTCACAAAAGCATGGTACTGCAATTATGTGCTCAGGCTGGAATTCCTGTTATCGGAGGTGGGTAACAGCGGGGTTCTCATACGCTGTGATCCCCGTGCAGCCTGGGAAACCGGAGCAGAGGTGCAGTTGCTGGCACCCTGGACACCCTGGAGAGACGACCTGCATTGCACAGGCTCATTGTATGGACATGTGGCGGTGACAAACAGGCCGGATGAAACAACGGGGAAATGGCATACCATGGAGATCCGGTGTGACCGGAACACAGTCGCGATCTCTGTTGATGATAAACTTGCCACGCTGGCGCGGACAGATACGGTCAGCACCATGGAGGGCAAATTGCTGTGTGGTGCCATTGGCCTGCAGGTGAATCATGCCAGTAAAGCGGGGCAATATGCAAAGTTCCGTAATATCTATATCCGGGATCTTGATCTTGACCCTGCATACGTTAGCAAGGGATTTTATGAAACGGACAGTGTGCTGAGAAGAGAGGCATATGATGCGGCCCTTTCACTGGGAGCAGGCATGATTGAACCGCTTGCCACGATCATGACGGGAGAGGACCCCCTTGCCAAAAGCGGCTCCAAACAGATCCTTTTTGATATCGTTGCCCGCGCAACAGCTCCCCGGTGCGAAAAAAAATATAAGGATGATGTGGCAGCAGCGCTTGAGAAGAGTGCCGGCATCGCTACGTCAGATTTTACCCGGAACTATCTGGAATGGCTCTCCGGAATGATCAATTACCGGTGAAAGGCAGTAAAAAAAAACCGCCCCACAGGTGAGACGGTTTCTTTGCAAGTATATTGGTTCCTTCTAT
>JANTFK010000517.1 GCA_024763595.1 Bacteroidales bacterium
TCTCTTTTTGGGAGATATACAATAACATCAGGCTTTGTCCGCAGCCATTCTTCTTTTAAATTTCCTTCATTCGTATTTTTCTGTCCAAATGTTATGGTTGAAGTAACTATGAAGAATAACATAATTGGAATTCTGAGTATCATCTGTCAATAATTTTCATATTCGAGCATTAAATTTGTTCCAAACATATTCCGCCATTTCCGGGCTCTCAACAACAGTTATCACAGCAAGACCTTCTGCAGGAAGTTTAGTAAAGATCCATTCCAGATCCGTTTCGGGAATATCTCCCCAGATAATCATGGGTTTTTTCGTAAGTATCTCTATATGGGTATGGAATAGTTGTTCAGCAGACGGGCCTCCTGCATCGATATGGATTTCCAAAGCATCAAATCCCATATTCACATAGTGTTTATAAGGAATATAACCCTCAGAGTGCTGGTGCATGATACAATGATCGAAAGCTGCAATGATCTCCTCATCACAAGGCTTAATGAACTGCTCATATAGTTCAGGTGACAGCAGTGCTGCAGCATCTTCCTGATGCCAGATGGTTCCTTCCGGAACCCAGGCATTATAGTAAAAGGATCCCATTCCGCCATGATATGCAGGGATGATATCCATCTGAAATTTCCCGAATTTGATCCATGTATCAGTTAGTTTTTTGGCTGTTGCAGCAACCTCGCCCGGTTTTTCCATCATCGCAAAAATCAGCCCGGCATCACCATATAGCAGTGCAAGCAGATCAGCAATGCCGCGCATACGTGTGGAGCCAATGGGCCATCTGCCTTCACTTTTCTTAGCGGCTTTTTCGATGAATTCTCCGGCTTTTAACACCCATGGATTATCCTCGCTGTAGACCGGGACCGACTCTGGTCCATTAAAAAATGAGGGTTTTTCTGCGTGAATAGATCCTGATCCATAATCACTGAGAAGGATATTACATCCCAGTATGGCTTCAAGCCAGGGAATGCCCCAGAAAGCACTGGCACTCCATATAAAATCACCCCCGCATTTTTCATGGGTATCAAAAAGATGTTCGAAATCGTCCAGAAAAGGTTCTACCTGAAAATGACCAGGGTGCAGTGGTCTCTTTTCCGGGATTGTTTTTGCGGCACGATATCGATGCATTGGAAATTCACTGCCATTGAAAAAGCCAAAAAGCGGACGCTGATTTGTTTTATTGTAAAACTGCCTGAACAGTTCTACACGTTCATCAATGCTTTTATATCTCATAGTTATACTCTTGTACAGTTCTATAAACCTCCTCAATATTCACAGGAGGCGTTCCCGGCATAAAATTATTGGATGGCGCTACAATCAGATTACCACGGGTGTTGAGTTTGCTGATAATCTCCATGCAATGCTCATGAACATTGGCCTGCGAACCATAAGGCAGAATATTCTGCGTGTCAATGGCTCCGTGAAATACGATACTGTTGCCATATTTCTCAGCCAGAAGTTCCGGATCCATTCCACTGGCTGTAATCTGGACCGGGTCAATGATATCAACTCCGAGTTTGATAAAGTGCGGCAACAGGGATTAAATGGCACCACAGGAGTGCACCATCACTTTAAATCCGTAATTATGAGCTAAATCAATTAGTTTTTTATAGTTATGGTAATACAGTTCAGTCCAGTCCTCTTCGCTAATCAGCAATCCGCCTTGCGCACCAAAATCATTTCCCATAAAGAAAATATCCATTTTCCCCTTCACCACTTCAAAATAGTGACGGTTGGTTTCCAGGTAAAAGGTGGTCATCCTGTCGACCAGTGTTTTTACAAGGGGCTTATTCATGGCTATATTCAGCAAGAAATTCTCATACCCCATCATACGGTTACTGTCACCGTGGATTCCTGACCACAATCCACCAACGATTATTTTATCATTGAACCGGTCACACTCCTCTGATAATTCAGTGAAATCAAACCATTCGGCTTCAGGCCACGGATAATCAAGAATATCCTTTTCTGTGATGCCTTCCTTTGCAAAAGGACCTTCAATGGCTTCGTCTACCCCAAACTTATCATCTCCGACTTTCCGGTTCCAGCGAATTCCAAACGGACATGTCCTGAATGATTCATCAAGAAGAAGTGAAGGGCCGTGATAGAAAGGCAGACAGCACTCATTCTGGCTTAGATCCCGGAAAGAGAGATAATAGAAATCCACTCCCAACCTGTTTAGCAGCTCTTTTTCTGTATCGACTCCCAGGTATTGCATCGTTTCATGCCTGACCTGCCTGGCAGCTAAAAAATCTGACAACAGAATGTCCGGGCAACCGGAGTCGAACAGGACCTTTATTTTTTCATCTTTATTCACCTCAATTGAACTGGTTCATGTACTCTTTAGGTGTCTTGCCTAAAAGCAACTTAAATCGCCTGTTAAAATTTGCCAGATTATTAAATCCTGATTCATGTGCACATGCCGCCACATTCAAATTGCCTTCCATAAGCAGCTTGCAGGCAAATCCTATCCGGATCTCATTCAGATATGTGTTTGGAGTTTTAAAG
>JANTFK010000518.1 GCA_024763595.1 Bacteroidales bacterium
TCAATTTTACGGTAGTGCTGTTACAGGGACTGGGGGTGAATATTCCCGTTTATATACAGCTGGGGGGACTGGCCATCATTATTGTTTCTGCCATTGGATGCCTGTTTCTGGCCATTGTACCGGCCATGATCCTTACCAGGGAGAACTTCCAGCCGGCAAGATATTTTCTTTTCGCCAACCTTTTTCTGATTCTCGGGATCGCCATTAATTACGCACTTGCCGATTACTCACTGGGCAAGCACAGCCTGGAAATCGGTGTGACCCTGCAGATACTTACTTTCTCTATCGGTCTCAGTGAACGGATCGAGATTTTGAAGAAAAGCAAGGAGGTTGCACAGCGAAAGATTATTGACCAGCTCAAGGAGAATGCGGCCCTGAAAGATAAAGTGACCCGGGAACTGGAAGATAAGGTGCAGGAGCGCACATTTGAGATTCAGGCACAGAAAGAGCAGATTGAAAAACAGAACAAAGAGATCAAGTATAGTTTTGACTATGCCAAGAAGATACAGAACACAGTCCTGCCCGGAAACGAGGTTTTTGAGAACCTCTTCGCCGAGCATTTCATCTTTTTTAAACCCCGCGATATTGTAAGCGGTGACTTTTACTGGATCTCCCAGAGCGATCACAGGATCGTGCTCACCGCAGCCGACTGTACCGGTCACGGGGTGCCGGGTTCCCTCATGAGTATGCTGGGAATAACCATGCTGCATGAAATCGTGAATGAAAAAAACATCATCCATTCGGAAGAGATACTGAACCAGTTGCGCCTGAGTATTGCACGTACCCTGAAACAGGAAGGAAAGATAGGAGAGCAGAAAGACGGGATCGATATGGCACTGGTCATATTTGATACCAGGACACGGGAGTTGGAGTTCTCCGGTGCCAATAATCCCATCTATATCATCAGAAACGGGGAGATGCTGGAGTATAAGGGAAACAACATGCCTGTGGCCTATTATGAGAAGATGTCGGATTTTACCCGTTTTACCATGGATATGAAACAGGGTGACCGGGTCTATATGTTCACCGATGGTTTCCCGGATCAGTTCGGGGGGCCCCAGGGCAAGAAATTCAAATACCGCCCCTTCAAAGACCTGCTGCTGGAGATCCATGAAAGACCCATGGAAGAGCAGCACCGGATACTGAACCTGATCTTTGATGAATGGAAAGGGGACCTGAGCCAGATAGATGATGTACTTGTAATCGGATTACGGCTTTAAGGCTTCAGCTCTTCACCTTTTTTTTCTTTCTTTGTAGCTCAAAAATAATTACATGGCCAAAGTACTAACCAGTAAAGAAGAAAATTACGCACTATGGTACAATGACCTGGTGCTGAAATCAGGACTTGCCGAAAATTCAGCTGTCAGAGGTTGTATGGTAATCAAACCTTACGGGTATGCCATCTGGGAAAAAATGAAGGGTGAACTGGACCGAATGTTTAAGGACACGGGACATGAGAATGCTTACTTTCCCCTCTTTATACCGAAATCCTTTTTTAGTAAAGAGGCCGATCACGTGGAAGGATTTGCCAAAGAGTGCGCCGTGGTTACCCATTACCGGTTGAAAAATGATGAAAAAGGGGAAATCGTAGTGGACCCGGAAGCCAGGCTGGAGGAGGAGTTGATTGTCAGGCCCACTTCTGAAACCATTATATGGAACACCTATAAGAACTGGGTACAATCCTATCGCGATCTGCCCATTCTTGTAAACCAGTGGGCCAATGTGGTCAGATGGGAAATGCGGACCCGCCTTTTCCTCCGTACCGCCGAATTCCTGTGGCAGGAGGGGCACACGGCCCATGCCACCCGTAAGGAAGCTGAAGATGAGGCCATGCAAATGCTGAGGGTTTATGAAGAATTCACGGAAAAGTTCCTGGGTATTCCGGTGATTGTCGGGCATAAAACCGAGTCTGAAAAGTTTGCAGGTGCCGTGGATACCCTGACCATCGAAGCATTGATGCAGGATGGTAAGGCACTTCAGGCCGGCACATCCCACTTCCTGGGACAAAATTTTGCCAGGGCTTTCGATGTACAGTTCACCAATAAAGCAGGCAAACTGGATTACGTATGGGCCACTTCATGGGGTATGACAACGCGTATGATCGGAGCCCTGATCATGGCACACTCCGATAACCACGGACTGGTTCTTCCTCCCAGGGTAGCCCCCATACAGGTAGTCATTGTACCCATCTACAAGGGAAGTGATGAGTTTCCCCCCATTGCGGAAACTGCCGGTAAAATAAAGAAGGAACTGACGTCCATGGGTATTGCTGTTAAGTTTGATGACCGGGATACCCAGAAGCCGGGTTGGAAATTTGCTGAATACGAATTGAAAGGCGTTCCGGTCAGGCTGGCCATCGGTCCCCGGGACATCGGGCAGGGGACCGTGGAACTGGCCAGAAGAGATACCCTTGAGAAAAAAGTGCTTCCACGGGAAGGGATCGCCACCTACATCGTTCAATTGCTGGAGGAGATACAGCAAAACATATACCGGAAAGCACTCCATTT